>JAYTBK010000416.1:0-2974 GCA_043737035.1 Bacteroidota bacterium
AGCTATGAACTACGAAAAAATTAGCATGCACAATCTTGGACGCTTAAGTGCAAAGGAATATACGGCCACTAATAAAAACAAAATAGTTTTGGTTTTGGATAATATCCGAAGTTTAAACAATGTAGGTTCAGCATTTAGAACTGCCGATTGTTTTTTGATAGAAGCAATTTACCTGTGTGGTGTTACGGGTTGCCCGCCAAATAAAGAAATTGAAAAAACCGCGTTAGGTGCCACGCAAACCGTTAGCTGGAAGTATTTTGAAACAACAATTGCGGCTGTAAATGAACTTAAAGCAGCCGGCTATGTGTTAACAGCTGTTGAGCAGGCAACCAATTCGGTTAAATTAAACAACGTGATTAAATCCTCAAAACCATTTGCGCTTATATTTGGCAATGAGGTTTACGGCGTAGAACAGGAAGTTATTGATGCCTGCGATCTCTGCTTAGAAATTCCGCAATATGGAAGCAAGCATTCGTTCAACGTGTCAGTAACCGTTGGTGTTGTTTTGTGGGAAATGCTACGATGAGATATGAGACATTAGATTTGAGATAATGATTCTTACATCTAATGGTATACCTCAACTCTCACAATCAACACTCCAGCTCTCATATACTTGTTAATGGTACTTATTAAACACATCCCAACTTTCTGCGTAGGCTTTTTCTAAAAGCGATTGCTTTAGTCCGTGGTTTATTTTGTTGAGGTTGCAAAAATGCTCAAGATCTTCTGTTGCGAGGTTGCCGGTTAACTCTTCGGTAGCCATTGGACAGCCACCAAAACCGTGTATAGCAACATCAAAACGTCGGCAGCCACTATTGTAAGCGGCTTGAATTTTTTCAACAGCTTTTTGCTTTGTAGAATGCAGGTGGGCGCCAATTTCTATATTTTTAAATTCGGGAATAATGGCACTAAATAATTCTGCAATGTTCTCTTTAGTGGAAACGCCAACTGTATCTGATAGTGCGATTATTTTAACGCCAAGTTCGGAAAGGGTCTTTGTCCATTTCGTTACAATATCGGAGTTCCAATCGTCGCTATAGGGATTTCCGAATGCCATGGAAATATATACCACAAGCTGTTTGTTGTGTTTAATGCATAGGCTTTGTATTTCCTCAACGCGTGTTAGGGATTGGGAAATGCTCGAATTTGTATTACGTTGCTGGAAAGTTTCAGAAATTGAAAAGGGAAATCCTAAGTACGTAATTTCTCCAAACGTGCAGGCATCTTCGGCTCCGCGAAGGTTAGCAATTATGGCGAGCAACTTGCTTTTTTTCTCCGTAAGGTTAAGCTTATTTAAAACCGAGGCTGTATCGTGCATTTGTGGTATGGCTTTCGGCGAAACAAAACTTCCAAAATCGATGGTGTCGAAGCCAACATTTAGGAGAGTATTAATATAGTCAGCCTTTATATCGGTAGGAATAAAAGCCTTTATACCTTGCATTGCGTCGCGGGGACATTCAATAATTTTCATTTCGTTATTTTTTATCCGGTGAAAAAAGTTGGTTTGTGGCCAATTGTTTTTTAACTATTGCTTTGTTTATGTTTTTAATGAGCGAAGGCCCTTCGTAAATAAACCCGGTATATAATTGAATAAGGTCGGCACCAGCTTCTAACTTTTCAAGTGCATCATTTGCGCTGTGAATTCCTCCAACCCCAATTACCGGAAAAGCGTTACCGGATTTAGTTTTTAAGTACCTGATAACTTCTGTACTTCTTTTTGCTAAAGGCTTTCCGCTAACTCCACCCATACCAAACAATTCAAGTTCTGTTGCATCGTAATTTAAATTTTGCCGGTTAATTGTAGTGTTTGTGGCTATTATCCCGTCAATTTTAGTAATATCTACAATATCAATAATATCATTTAACTGATCGTTGCTGAGGTCGGGCGCAATTTTAAGCAGTAATGGCTTGGGTTTTGATTTTCCGCAATTTATATTTTGCAGGTGAAGCAATAGCTCAGTAAGTGGTTTTTTGTCTTGCAACTCCCTTAGGTTAGGTGTATTAGGTGAACTTACATTAATTACAAAATAGTCAACCACATCAAATAATGCCTTAAAGCAATATTCGTAATCTTTAAAAGCGGCGTGATTATCCGTTGCCTTGTTTTTACCAATGTTTCCGCCAATTATTATGCTTGCATCTCGGTTTTTAAGGCGTTCAACAGCTGCATCAACTCCTTCATTATTAAAACCCATTCTGTTTATTAATGCCTGATCTTTAGGAAGGCGAAACAAACGCGGTTTATCATTTCCTGCTTGTGGTTTTGGAGTCAAAGTGCCAATTTCAATAAACCCGAAGCCAAAATTTGAAAGTTCATTGTAGGCGCGGGCGTCTTTATCCAAACCTGCCGCAAGGCCAACAGGATTGGGAAAATTCAGTCCAAACAGCTTACGTTCCAACGCGGGATGTTTATAATCGAAAGCACTTTTAAAAACGGCGCGTCCAAATTTATTCCCCAAACCGGTTTTTAAAAGATCAAAAGTGAGGTGATGTGCTTTTTCGGGATCGAGTTTAAATAAATAGGGTTTTAGTATTTTTTTATACATGGCCGCAAAGTTACACAATACAAACAACAAGTAATTTTGCCCGGACCAAACTTTTTCTAAATTATTTTTTGAATTTTTAACTATAGTTCAAAAAAACGTGTATTTTTGCAACCAAATTAATAAAAAACTAAAACCAACAAAATGAAAAAAGTATTATCAATCGTTGCTGTAGCTGCTTTAACAGCTGCATTTGTATCTTGCGGTCCTTCTAAAGAAGAAATGGAAGCCCGTGAAAAAGCTAAAAATGATTCAATTGCTGCTGTTGAGCAACAAGCTGCTGATTCATTAGCTAAAGTTGCTGAAGCTGAAGCTGCTGCTGCTGCTATTGCTGCTGCTGAAACTGCAAAAGCTGATTCAACGCGTATGGCTGATTCTTTAGCTGCTGCATCTAAAGGTGGTAAAAAGAAATAATTTTTAAAATCTTCTAA
>JAYTBK010000417.1:0-7392 GCA_043737035.1 Bacteroidota bacterium
AATATCGAACTAAGGGAAACGAAACTTCAAACTAAAATTGAACAAATAAAACAACGCATTGAACACATTAAAGACAAAATAAATCGTTTGGTTTATGAATTGTACAAATTAACACCCGAATAAATTGCTATTGTAAAGGGAGGTAGCAATGAGTAAGGATACTTCGACAATCTCAGTACAAGGTTTACGTTTGAAAAAAACAATTGATAATGCAGAAGCTAATGTTTTATTTTTAGCAGGATTACCTGATAAAAAGTTATCAAATCGTTTAGATTTGATCATATGCAAATGGAGTTAGCAGACCAAAAAAGAAATACCGATTCATTAGAGTTATTAGAAGTTTGGCGAAGCCAAGTAATTGAAGCGCGTATTTATAAAGCAGAAAATGAAATAAACGATGCGCCAAATGAAATTGAAATTGGCGATATCGAAACTGTTTTAGCAAAAGCAGAGGAACGCCAGGAATTTTATTAATTCATATAAGTATTACCGCTTATTCGCGAAATTCAACCATTTATAAAGCGGTTTTTGTTTTAACAAAGTTTTAGAATCGCTTTGTACTATTCGGTACGATAGTTCGTTACGTATCCTAAATATTAAAAGTCGGATATATTGCCAACCCAAAAAGAAAAAAGAATCACTAAACTCGTTGGTTTTTAAACAATAAAGGCTTTACCAAAGTAAAGCCTTTCTAATACTGTTTTGTAAAATCGGATTACATTTTTCTTAAATCCAATTCATTAATAATGTTTGTGGCGCCGCCCAGTTTTTCAACAACCCATAATAAATAACGCACATCTAAATTAATGGTGCGGTTAAGGTCTTTATCAAACGTAATTTTATGGCTTAGTGCTTCGTAATTTCCGTCGAACGCCAAACCAATCAATTCACCTTTTGCATTTAAAACCGGCGACCCGGAGTTACCGCCTGTAATGTCGTTGGAGCTAATAAAAGATACTACAACATCTTTTGCAATAGGGTCTGCGTATTGGCCATAATCTTTAGCCTTTGCCAGCTCAATTAATTTTACCGGCGCGTCAAATTCATAATCTCCCGGTTTGTATTTTTCAAGTATTCCGCTAAGCGTGCATATGTAACTATATTTTACAGCATCTTTTGGCGAATACGATTTTACTGCGCCATAACTCACACGCATAGTGAAATTAGCATCGGGATACAGTTTTTTTGTTTTATTCATTTCTAAAATCCCTTTGAGATACGTTTTACCCAACACAAAATTTTGCGAGTTGAATTCCGCAAACTGTTTAGCATATGCGTTATTAAAATTTGTATTAAACGCGTTGGCAACCATAAATGCGGCGTCTTTGTGCAACTTTGCAGTATCAGGGTTTGCAATTAGTACATTCCATTTAGTGTCGTCTAAAAAAGATGTATTTGAAAACACGTAATTAGAAAACGCATCGTAAGTTACTTTCACTTTTAAATCGCCAAATTTTGTATTAATCATATTATAAAACCCTGCTGGGTGTTGAGCGATATCAATATCATTGTAGAACGCCTGAGTAACGAACGACAAAATATTTTTATCGGAAACCACATTTTCACTCTTTATAAATGTTTCTCGCGCGGTTTTAGCAAATTCAACGGCTTTTAAAACATCTTCTTTGCTTACATCTTTTTTAGAAAGTGTAACGTCTAACTTTTGCAGTGAAGAGGCAAAGGCAATTAATGGTGAACCAAAAATACCTTCGGTCATATACATTTTTTGTTTCGTATAAGGGCGCCATGCATCGTATACTTTTTTATACTCGTTAAAAATAGTTTCGTATTCAGGTTTACCTTTTGCCCATGTTAAAAATGCAGCTTCGTTAGCTTGTTTTTCTTCGTACGTTTTAAATTTTAAAAGTTGTTTCGACTCGCCGTCAAAAAATTTCCAATAGTTGGCAACTCCCGCGTAATAACCAGCTAATTGAATTTTTACACCGGCATCTTTTTTCATTTCTTCCAACATGTATTTTAATCGCGCATCGCGTAAACTTACCAAAGATGGGTTTTCGATATCCGTTTTTAATTTTACACCAAAGGATGTTTCATAACGGTTTGTGCCTCCCGGATAACCCCAAATCATTGTAAAATCTCCATCTTTTACACCTTTAATTGAAACAGGTAAAGCATATTTTGCTTTTAACGGAATATTATCCGCTGCATAATCTGCTGCTTTTCCGTCTTTATTTGTGTAAACCCGAAATATAGAAAAATCACCTGTATGGCGGGGCCATTCCCAGTTATCGGTATCGCCACCAAACTTCCCAATACTTTCTGGTGGTGTACCAACAAGCCTTACATCTTTATAGCGTTCGTAAACGAACAATAAAAACTGGTTGGCCTTAAACATCGATGCAATACGACCTTCGTAGCCCGAACCTTCTGTTTCCTTAGTCGCCATTTCCGTTAATATACCCGGTAATTTTTGCGTTAATTCTGAACTCGGAATATCTTTTAACCTTGCATTTACTTTATCGGTTACATCTACAATTCGAATTAGAAATTGGGCGTGAACACCTTTTGAATAAATTTCTTCTGCTTTATTTTTTGCCCAAAAACCATCTTTTAAGTAATTATGTTCAACCGAACTTGCCGATGCGATTGCGCTGTAACCGCAGTGG
This sequence comes from Bacteroidota bacterium, assembly GCA_043737035.1. Lineage (GTDB taxonomy): Bacteria > Bacteroidota > Bacteroidia > B-17B0 > Aurantibacillaceae > UBA4416. Next base: position 2,628 of record JAYTBK010000417.1, read on the forward strand.
TGGTTGGTAAAAATTAATCCTTCTTTACTTACAATTTCACCGGTGCATCCGCCACCAAAAATAATAATGGCATCTTTAATGCTGGCCTGGTTCATGCTGTAGAGTTGTTCTTTGGTAACCTTTAAGCCTTTTTTTACCATATCGGCGTAAACTTGTTCGCCAAGCAACATAGGAAGCCACATACCTTCATCGGCTTTGGCAATTGGCTTAACTAAAAAAATAAGAGTAATGATAAACAGGACGGTTTTTTTCATGGGTCGGTTTTTAATTTAGAAGTGCTAAACTAAAATAAATTTTTGAAACCAAAACTACTTTTAGATGAATGGAAAAAATCGGGGATAAACGAATGTTAAAAGCATTAAGTAAAGAAAGCATACATGTAGAAGCTAACAAAGTAAAGAATGCTTATTTTACGGTTTACTAAACAAATTTAATCTTCGGTACGATTGTACAAGTAAATCGTGATACGCAGGTAAGTTCATTTGCATCATTATATATTTTAATATCCCACACATGATTTTTGCCGGATATATTAAGCGGTGTACAAATGCCCTTAACGTGACCGGATAAAACCGCCTTTATATGATTAGCGTTTATTTCAACACCAACGCCAATAAATAATTCCTGGTTTACTACATAAAGCGATGCTACACTGCCAAGTGTTTCGGCTAAAGCCACGTTTGCGCCACCATGCAACAAACCAAAGGGTTGTTTGGTGCGATGATCTACCGGCATGGTTGCAACTAAAAAATTAGTACCGGCTTCAGTAAATTCAATCCCTAAATTTTGGCCAAGGTTATTTATTCCTAAAGCATTTAAGATAATAATTTCGGGGTGTGTGTGCCAAATGGAATCGTTCATAAATAGTGTAGTTAAAAATTAAAACTACATATAAATTTTAAATTTATGCATGCCGTTGTGGTGCGAATACGTTATTTGCCAGTTAAAAAAATCAACCACTTTTTTTATTAGTGATAAGCCAACACCTAATGAACCCGAAGTTGAGGTTTTATTAAATCGTTCAAAAATAAATTGCTTATCTATTTTATCAATAGCACTTGCGTTTTCAACCGAAAACGTATTTTCTTCAATAATAATTTTTATGGAACCTCCATCGTCGAGGTTATATTTAATAGCGTTTATAAATAAATTATTCAATAAAATAGTAAGTAAAACTGAATTCACTTCTTTTTTAATTTCTTTTTTGTACTCTTTTTCGATCAATATGTTTTTCGCTTCCACAAAATCAGAAAGCACTTCGAGTTTTTCATTCATTGCGTCAACCAAATCAATTTCGGTTTTGTCAATAAACTGTTTGTTTTCGATGCGTGTCAAAAGTATAAGCGCCTCATTTAATTTGTACATACGCTGCGTTGCTCTATAAGCCTGCAAAAGATGTTCATGTTGCTTTTCACTGTAATTACTTTCCTGCAATAGCAGTTCAAGTTTTGTACTAATTATTGATAACGGTGTTTGCGCTTCGTGCGAAACGTTTTCTGTAAATTCTTTCAAGTTATAATAATCGAGTTGTATTTGCTGTGTGAGGTCTTTTACTGTGTCATTCAATAAATGAAATTCATCAATGTCATTATTTTTAAAAATAATTTCTTCGTTTTTTTTAATGTTCCAGGTTTTTATTTTAGAAAGTGTATCATAAAACGGCGACCAAATGAAAGCCGAGATATAACGGTTTAACAAAAACAGAAATACAAAGGAGGCCACTAAAAAAATGAGCACAACACCAATAATATATTCGCCCATTTTTTTGCCTTCTGATAAAGAAATACAAATAGTTACTTCGTACGCTTTATCATTAATAGAGGTATGAAAAAGTAACTCGCGTTGCGTAACTATTTTCGAGTCTTGGCCAGGCGCATCGGGATCGCCCATTTTATTTTCAATGTATTCTACAAAATGATTTCCGTAAACGGTTTGCTTGTAAATTTCTTTAATGTAAATTTTCTGACCAATGTTTGATAAAAATTCTTTTGGCGGAATGCCTTGTTTTAATCCTTTTATAACTTTGGCTTTAGCGGATAAAAGTTGTGTATCAACATCTTTATCGAGCTTAGATTTTATTACCTGATAAATTACAAACACGCCCAACGTAAAAAGTAGCGCCGTTGTAATGGAAATGTAAAAATTTGATTTAGTTAGAAGTTTCAATTGCGCATGTACTCTTTACTGATCTTTAAATTTATAGCCCATGCCATAAACCACCTTTATATAATCTTTAAGTCCTGCTTCATTTAATTTTTTCTTTAAATTTTTTATTTGACTGTAAACAAAATCAAAGGATGAGGCCATTTCCGCTTTATCACCCCAAATGGCATCGGCTAATGCTTCTTTAGTGATTAAATGTGTTGGATTACTTGCCAAGTAAACTAAAATATCGTACTCTTTTTTAGTAAGCTGAAGTTGGCTTTGATTGGCTGTTACTTTTTTTTCGGTAGTGTCAATTTCAAGGCCGTCAAATTTCAGAGAGTTTTTTCCGCCAAAATTTCTTCGGCGCAAAACCGCGTGTAGTCTTGCATTTAGTTCCGAAAGATGAAACGGTTTTGTCAGGTAATCATCAGCGCCAATTTTCAATCCATTTAATTTATCTTCCAGCGCGTTTTTTGCAGTAATAATAATAACTCCCATCTCAGGAAACTGCGTTTTAATGTGTTCAACAATTTCCATTCCCGAACCATCGGGTAAACCCACATCAATTAGCGCGCAACTATAAACGCTATCGTTAAGTTTTTGAATCCCGCCTTTTACGGTCGTAGAAAAATCGCATTTATAGCCATTATCCGATAAGTAATCAATCACATCTTCACGCAATAATTTCTCGTCTTCTATAATTAAAATTCTCATAGTTCGTTTTGCTAAAAGTAACAGATAAATGGGTTAAACAATTATATTCAAAAAATTTTCAGTTTTAAACGCGTTAATTCTATTAGCATTATTAAAAAATATTTACATTTGGTTTACACTAAAATTTAAAATATTTTTAAAACAATTTAAAACCTGCATGTTATGACTAAACATTTTATTACCGTTTTATTGTTTAGCATTTTTGTTATTTCATCATGCTCCAAGTATGTGGGCCTCGACCCTACGCTTCAACCAAAGCCTTTTACCTTAAATTGTGATAGTGTAAAATACAGTAAGCACATTAAGCCCATTATCGATACAAAATGTGCTACGCCAGGTTGCCACGTTGGCGGCGGCAGCGGTAATGGCGTCTTTACCGATTATAATGGTGTGAACGCAAAGGTTTTAAATGGGACTTTTAAGGCATCTGTAATTGATGGAGTTCCGCGAATTATGCCTCAAGGTGGCCCACGCTTACACGATACATTAATTGCGAAAATAAAATGCTGGCTTGATGCCGGTGCCCCAAATAACTAATTTTTATTATTTGTTTGCAGTTGTTTACGGTTTGGATTAACCAACACATTAGTTTGTTGGTGCGGCGCAAGACTAAATTTTTCATGCACTTCAAGCATCGCCGCTAATACTAGCTGTGAATAATTTTGCGAAGCAGATTTAAAACGTTTTGTTTCTGTGTTCCATAAGGTATAAATAAGGTTCATGTTTCCTTCGGTTGGTCTAAATGAAAACAACGCTTTTTTAACGTTTCCCGCACCGGCGTGGTAGGAGTGCATAACCAACAATCTAAACCATAAATCGGTTTCTTGATAATTTGTAATGCCAAGTGAATCTAAAATTTGCCGTGTTTTTGGGATGCATATTTTTTTAATAAGGCTGGAAGCGGCATAGGCAGACCGATCAAAGTCCGCGCGCTCATCAATACTTTTGTTCACTTTTAAACCAAACAAACGGGCTACATCTTTCATTAATTGAAATGAACCGTAAGCTCCGGCGTTCGATTTTTGCAGTTTGTTTGGACTTTCAATCATCAGTATAGATTGAGCGTACCAAGGATCAACGCCGTTATCGATAAAATCATTTATTCCTTTATGGAAATTTGCCGACGCTTTATCAAAATCGTAAAAAAAACTTTTTCCGTTTGTTTGCAAAATACGCGCTGTGTCTGTTAAACAATTTGCGTTGCGCAAGCTATCTTTAAAGGCAATTTTTTGGGTGGCCGATAAGGAATCCCATTTTTGTAAGGATATTTTTTGAAGCACTTTCCTGTTTTCTGGCAAATTAAGTAAAGCCGAATCTTTGTGGAGTTTCATAATATTTCTCCAAAAAATTACGTTCGATAATGTATCGCAACGCAAAGCATACATTTGCGAGTTGAAAACAAAATCCGAATTTGCCGTAGTTATTTTATTCGGCACGATGATCACTTCATCACGTAAATTATTAAAAGATAGACGTGACGATAATAAATTACTATCGGGCGGAGCAATAATTAAGTTTAATTTTAATATGATGGAAAAGAAAAGCTGCATAAGTTGTACGATGTAAAAGTTAGGAAAATTATAAGAAAGTATGAAGTTCTCAACAAATGTTTTTTCAACAATTTAAACTTCATTACCCATTGTTTATTGATTCTTTTTTGTGATTAGTTTATACGTTTGCAGCTTTTAAATGTTGCCACACGATACGTTAAATTTGTTAACTTATTGTTTTTTAGTTGTTTAACGCAATTGTTTTAACGGTGCTTTATAAATTCAATACTTTTAATTTCCCTATTTAAATAAAAACTGTATATTTGCAGCCCTAATTTAAAATAAATAATAATGGAAAAACGCTATGAGACGGTCTTCATTTTAACTCCCGTTTTGTCTGATGATCAGGCAAAGGA
>JAYTBK010000418.1:0-15915 GCA_043737035.1 Bacteroidota bacterium
CAGCAACAGTATTTATTACCACGCCTAACGGGAATGTGGACGCATTTAGAGCGACAACGCGGGGGCACAGGAACGCGCGGAGGAGCCGGGGAAAAGGAAATTGAGACTGACAGACGGCTTGCGCGCGACAAAATAGCATTGCTGAAAGAAGAATTAAAAGTTATTGATAAACAAATGGCCACACAACGTAAAAATCGAGGCGAGTTTGTACGGGTTGCTTTGGTTGGTTATACAAACGTTGGAAAATCAACCATCATGAACATGATAAGCAAAAGCGAAGTGTTTGCCGAAAATAAATTGTTTGCCACGCTCGACACAACAGTTAGAAAAGTAACCATTGATAATTTATTTTTTCTGTTAAGCGACACCGTGGGCTTTATAAGAAAACTACCAACCCAATTGATAGAGAGTTTTAAATCCACTCTTGACGAGTTACGCGAAGCCGATGTTCTACTGCATGTGGTTGACATTTCTCATAAAAATTTTGAAGATCATATTTCAGTTGTGAAACAGACATTAATTGATATTGGCGCCGGCGATAAAAAAACAATACTCATATTTAATAAAATAGATGCATTTAAATACATTAAAAAAGATGCGGATGATCTTACGCCTGCTACAAAAGAAAATTTATCGTTAAACGAATTAAAAAGATCGTGGATGAGTAACCTAGATCATACATCTATTTTTATTAGCGCTACAAAAAAAGAAAATGTTGAAGAACTCCGAAAAACAATTTACAACGTTGTAAAAGAGGTACATGTAAAACGGTTTCCGTATAACAACTTATTTTATTAGTTGATTTTATTCATTTTCAATTTATTAATCCGCATCGCATTTATTTTTTTAGTCTCATTTTGGTGCTATTAATGCTTAATGAATTTTAAAAAAATAATCTGGTTCCAATTATTTGATCAAATGGTTGATTAATTTTTCAGTTTTATAAATGTAATCATCGTATTTCTTTCCTGTGGCCGGTCCGTTGAAACCAGTATAAACCCAAGCGATAGTATGAGCTTTAGTTAAAATAATTGTTGTTGGAAATGCCATGATTCCATTTAAAAATGGCAAACTTTCGGATGCCTTTTGTTTACCGGTTAAGCCGGATAATAAAATTTGGTAGTTAACACCAAATCTTTTCTTTAAACGTGCGATGTTTTTTGCTGCAATTACAGGGTCTGCAGTTCTTTCATAAGCTATGCCAATTATCTCTAAATCGCTTCTTTTGCATCGCTCATATAGGTTTGCAAGGTATTTTGTTTCGTCCATGCAGTTTGGACACCAACTTCCCATAATTTGAACGATCACCACTTTATTTTTATAAAGGGAATCACTTAAACTCACGGTTTGGCCATTGCCGTCTTTAAATGTAAAATTAACTGTTTCTTTTGTTTGCTTTGCATAAGTTAGTTTTTCGGGATCTCTTAATTTAAACGCGCCATTTCTTTTTCCAATCCACGGTTCAATCCAATTTGTTCCGGAATAAAACCGTCCATTTGTAATTTGGCGATCGTCTACGTCGGCTTCAAATAAAAAACAGTGGGCTCCATCAAAGCAGGATAGCTTTAAATGCCCGTTATCCTCTACGCCTTCCAAATATCGGTAATCGCCGGTTTCGGCAAGGAATGTTCCGGTTACTTTTTTGTTTTCGTTTTTAAACAATCCAATGGCTTTTGCGCTGTCTGATGTGCCTTTACTAAAAGTAACTTCCCACTTGCCTTCACAATATTGTGTTATTTTTTTCGATTCAAAACTGAAGCGGGATTGCTCACCGCGTCTGGCAGTAAATACAATTATGTTATTTTCTTTTTTAGAATGATTTATCCAAATTCCTTTCAATATAGAATCACCGATAATCTTAGTGCGAAATTCACTATCAAAAACCGGCATCTTAAAATTTAATGAGTCCTTGCTAACTGTAATTTCATTCACAATAATGCTTTCTTCCGCGTTATAAATCGTTATTATATAGTTTCCTGAATTTTGTTGCAAATCAAAATTAAATGGAAGCATCAAATTAAGGGACGCGTTTAACGTAAACTCGCCATGCCACGGGCCACTCTTTACTTGGGCTTTGGCATAGGAATAAATAATACACAGCGCTATCATTAATTTACAAGTTCGTTTCATTTCAAATAGTGGTTTGTTTATTTATTTAATTTCGATCTCGTCTATAAAAATAAAAGCTTCTCCTCCTTTTCCCAAGTGCCATGCTGGAAGTGAACCGTAATTTGTGGCTTTTACTTTTATATAACGCGCATTCACTTTTGTAGTGTTATTAGAGGTAAAACTTCTCATTTGCACCGTGTAGTCGTCGGCAGCAATGCTGTTTTCCAGCGCCCCAAATAATTTAAAGTCTTTTCCGTTTTCGGATGTATAATACGTCACGCTTTTGGGATAAATGATCCACGCTTTTACGTCTTGTAGGTAATCGGAAGTTATAGATTCAACAGCATTTAATTCTCCTAAATCTATGATGCATTCAAAATTTTGAGCCTGATACCCTTGCCATTCACCACTGCGCCAGTTTACAGTTCCATGCCGTCCATCTATCAAACCCTGCGGCCCACCGGCTGTGTACTGACTATTATATGCACTCGTAATTTGTGTTGTCCAGTTATTTGGTTTCTTAAACAATTTACTAACGGTTACCGAACTGCTGTCCGTTTTCAAGAATGCAACAGCCATTATAGTCAGTGATTTGTTCACTTTAAATGCCCCGGTATACAATTGATTGCGCCTTCCCGGTTGCGATCCATCAAGCGTATAATAAATTTTTGTTTTTTCATTAGTCGGTTCGAATGATACAATACATGTATCACTAAAAAGTTCACAAGAACCAACAATTGTAGGCGATAATACCATATTATTTATAGGAAGGTACGTGTGTGGCCTATTGGCAGGTGTTCCTCCAAAATTACCGATACTGTCTCTAAAATCAGTCATTATAAATTCAAGTTCACCTCCTTGCAGCAATTGTTGGTGCGAAAAATGCGATGCGTCGTTTCTATTTTTATTTAGTGTAGATGACTTTATATATTGAAGGGTGCTTTTGGGGTTCGTTTTCTTTATTTCAAAAGTGTGTGTTTTGTCAATATGTATTTTTACTTCATCAAATAACGGAGCTGTAATAGTATAATCCGGCAATCCCGGACAAACCTGATAAAACCCCATAGATGACAGCACATACCAAGCGCTCAGCTGCCCACAGTCATCATTTCCAATTAAACCATCGGGTGTATTTTTATAAAAATTCGTCAAAAGTTTATACGTTAATTCCTGCGTTTTAAATGGTTTACCAATGTAGTTATATAAATACGCCATGTGATGACTCGGTTCGTTTCCGTGCGCGTATTGCCCTACTTGGCCTGTAATATCAACCTGTTCCCGACCAACGGTTTGTGAACTGCCGTTAAAAAGTTCATCCAGCTTACTTTCCACTTTTCGTTCCCCGCCCATTATCCGTATTAAACCATTAATATCATGCGGCACAAAAAAAGTGTATTGCCAAGCATTGGCTTCGGTGTAATAATTATTTACCTCACGCGGTTCAAAAGGGACGAGCCAAGACCCGTTTTTTTTGGGACGCATAAAATTGGTTTTCGTGTCAAAAATATTTTTGTATGTGTTTGCTCTTTTACAGTATAATAAATAATCTGCGTGGTTATTATATTTCAGTGCTATTCGAGCGATACACCAATTATCGTAAGCATACTCCAATGTTTTTGAAACGCTTTCCGATTCGTCATTTACCTCAAGATAGAACTTCTTGTTGAATTGCGTTAAACCACCTTCGGTATAATTTGATGCATCTATTACCGCTTGATAAATTAGCGTCGTATCAATGCCGCTGATGTTTTTTGCGAGTGCATCAGCGATTACAGAAACACTGTGAAACCCAATCATGCAATTTGTTTCGTTACCCGAAAGTTCCCACACGGGTAGGCGTTTGCTCTGCGCATATTGTTGCGTAAAGGAATTTATAAAATCGGCGGTACGTTTTGTTTCAATAATGCTTAGCAACGGATGTAAGGCGCGAAACGAATCCCAAAGTGAAAACACGGTGTAAGGAACGAAACCGTTAGCCTGATGAATTTTCATATCACGCCCCCTGTAGCGCCCGTCAACGTCTGACGCCACCGAAGGGTGAATCATTGAATGGTATAGTGCAGTATAAAAAATATTTAGTTTTTGAACATCTTCACTTTTAACTTCTATTTTTGATAAGCTTTCGTTCCAACTATTTTCGGCTGAGAGTTTATACTTCTCGAAGTTCCAATGTATTGCTTCGGCTTGCATATTTTTTGTAGCACCAGAATTATCAGTTTGCGAAATGGCAACCTTTGCTATTAGAGGTTTTCCATCACTCATGTCGAATTTAAAAAATTCTTTAACATTTTTGTTGGCGGTATCATTTTTTTTCTTGTCGACAATTATTTCTTTCAAGTTTTTTATCGACTTACTAAATTTTATTTCAAAATATACATGTTGTTCTTTTGCCCAGCCTGTACTAATACGCTTTCCCGTAACGGTAATGCTATCTTTTACTTCAATGGAAGCTGTGATGACTTTATCTCTGTGAACTAAATCTAATATAACATAGCCTGTTGCGGCAGAAGGAAATGTATAGCGGTGTATTCCAACTCTGGTGGTTGTTGTAAGCTCTGCTTTTATGCTATCATTAAAAATAACAGAATAATAGCCTGCCCCAGCTTTTTCATTTGCATGAGAAAATTTTGAACCGGTATTTTTATTCAGCGGGTTTGGCTCGTTATTAGTGGGCGTCATTAATACATCGCAATAATCGCTTACACCTGTTCCGCTTAAATGTGTGTGAGAAAAACCATAAATAACTGAATCGCTATAGTGGTAGCCGCTACAACCTTCCCAGCTTCCGTCAATGCGCGTGTCTGGGCTTAACTGAACCATTCCAAACGGCAACACTGCTCCGGGAAAGGTATGCCCGGCGCCTCCCGTACCAATAAACGGGTTTACGTAGTGGCTATAATTTTTTATTTGAGAGTTACAAACCACAACAAAAAAAAACAGAAAAAGAGTTGCGAATTTGAACTTCATATTTAAAATTTATTCCTCTTCGTCATTGTAAAGTTCCAGTAGCTCTTTAGGGTAATCATCTTTTAAAATGTATACGCCTGTCATCGGATTCACAATTTCGCGAATACTTTTTAAATGCACATAAAACAAAATCCCGGCGGCGATCTCTGTTTTTTCCGTTTTACTGATTGCTTTTTTTGAAAATGGCAGAAGGGTAACCGAACCATCCTTGAGTGTGCATTCAAGCACAGTCATATCATGAATTTCAAAACAAAATTCGTCATCGTTAGGGTAAAGGCCTTTTAGTAAATGAACTGTATTATTTACGACTTTAAAATTCGTAACATCGCCCTGTACTTCAAACTCGTCTTCCCACAAATACTTTATATTGTCTTCGGTTTCTTCCCCTTCATTTTCTTTGTCGGCGTAAGCCTGATTAAATTTTGAATTGACGAGTTTTACATTTATAGTTACGTTCATATTTTTAATGTGTTGATGTTTCGTTTTTATCGTAATCAATTCCCTGTAGTTTTAATATGTTTTTTACTTTAAAGGCATACCAGGTTAAAAATACAAAACAAGCGGCAGGTATGAAATACGATACGTGTATGTTCGTTTTATCTGCTATTAAGCCTTGCAAGGGTGGTATAAATGCGCCGCCTAAAATCATCATAATTAAAAATGAAGAAGCCTGGCTCGTGTATTTGCCTAAGCCCGCAGTAGCAAGCGAAAAAATACACGGCCACATGATTGAACAAAATAATCCTCCACTTAAAAATGAAAATACGCTAAGTTGTCCTGTGGTTAAAAGTCCGGTTACCATGGCTATTGCACCCAATGAGGCAAAGATGATGAGCGTTAATGCGGGTTTTTGTTGTCCTAAAAAAAATGCACCAATTAAAAAACACACACATATTGCATATTTATAAAATTGTACGGGTGACGAACCATTTAAATAGTTCATAAACAAAACAAGGCACAACGCGGCAAACGGAACAACAAGCGTTAATACGATGTTGATGTTTTTTTTAAGATTAAACGCCGAGATCGATCCTGTCCAGCGCCCTATCATTAAACTGCCCCAGTATAGTGAAATAAACGGACCAATATCGGAATCGGAATGGCTGCCAAACTCAGGTAATTTTAAAAGTGAACCAAGGTTACTTTGAATGGAAACTTCAACGCCTACGTAAACAAATATAGCTAACATGCCAAGTAAAACTTGCGGATGTTTTTTTTCCTCGAAGCGTTTCTGTTGTTTTACAGTTCGATATTGTATCAACAATATTATAAATACAACAACAAGAATGAGGGTTATAAAAGCAAGAAAACGAAGATTATCAGCTTGCAATTTAAATGCTACGACTAAACTGTATGAAAAAATCACAATTAGAAAAAATAAAATTCCTACTATAAAAAGGAGTGGTTCTTTTAAAACCTTCATCGTTTTTTCTTCATCTTGTTCAATATGCAAACGCGGCATTTTTGTAAAATATAAAATAATTACCGCCACCGCAAACGCAATAGCTAATATAACATACAGGATATTTATTGTTGAAATGGGCGCCGATTCTTTATCTGCGCCACTTGCAATGGCTTTACCAAATAGCAATACGCTAACTAAAATTGGGCCTATCGTAGTACCAAAAGAATTGATACTGCCAGCGAAATTTAACCGCGCAGATCCTCCTGCAGGATTGCCGAGGTTTAAAACCAACGGATTTGCCGAGGTTTGTTGTAAAGAAAAGCCAAGTGCAATTATAAAAAAAGACATGAGAATAAACACGAACGAGCCGGTATTTACTGCCGGTATCATAACCAATGCGCCAAGAATGGAAATAGCCAAACCTAATACAATGGTGGTTTTATAGCCAAGTTTATTAATGATATCTGAATTTAATTTTAATGAAATCATGTACAATAAGAGGGAGCCTATAAAATAAGCACCGTAAAATGCGCTATCAATTAATTGAGATTGGAATTGGCTGAGGTGAAAATGTGTTTTACAAAAAGGAATAAAAATTCCATTGGATGCAGCAAGAAACCCCCAGAAAAAAAATACAGTGATGATGGAGACAAAAGATGTTTGTAATTTCTGCATAGGTGCTTTAGGTTAAACATTAAAAGTAAAGAAATTGATATGCTCATACTTACTAAGCGCGCGAGTTTTATTAACATTGAACTTTTTACTACTTCTTTACTTTGATGATAACTTCTAACTCCAAACTTCTAATTTTATTGAATGGAGTTATTAAGTCCAACACACTGGAAAGAATATGAATTATTAGATTGCGGAAATTTTGAAAAACTCGAGCGTTTTGGAAAATATGTTACCATACGGCCCGAACCGCAGGCTGTGTGGAAAAAAGTTTTATCGGATGCTGATTGGCAGAAGCTGGCCAACGTAAAATTTGTTTCCAAAAGTAGTTCGAGCGGCGACTGGAAAACGTTGAAGTCTATGCCCGAGCAATGGACTATAGATTATCCTTTATATTATAAAGAAAACGCAACAACTGAAAAATTGATTTTCCGTTTGGGTTTAACTTCCTTTAAACACGTTGGTGTTTTTCCGGAACAGGCTTGTAACTGGGATGTAATTTATAATTATTTAAAGCCGTTAGAAAAACCGAAATTTTTAAATTTATTTGCTTATACAGGGGGTGCCAGTATTGCCGCACGCTCTGCCGGTGCTGATGTTACGCATGTTGATAGCATTAAACAAGTGGTGAACTGGGCTAATGAAAATATGCAAAAATCGGGCTTGGATAATATAAGATGGATGATTGACGACGCCTTGAAATTTGTAAAAAAAGAGCAGAGGCGAGGAAACTTTTATCAAGGAATAATTTTAGATCCTCCGGCTTTCGGTCATGGACCAAACGGTGAAAAATGGAAACTGGAAGATAACATTTTAGAGATGATGGATAGCGTGCTGCAAATTTTAGACACCGAAAAACACCTGCTTATACTAAACGCGTATTCGCTTGGTTTTTCGGCATTAGTTCCTCAAAATTTATTGCAGCCATTTGCCAATAAATATCAGTCGGAACTAAGTATTGGCGAATTGTACCTTAATGCCAAAAGCGGGATTAAATTACCTTTAGGCGTTTGGGGCCGGTTAACTAAATAGTTGGGTGGTTTTTTTTCGTAACTAATATATTGCAATCTAAAGTTTAATTTGCAACACTTATTTCAGCTCCTTTTTTATCAATAAAAGTATATTTGTTGCCTGTTTTTACACGGGCCCAACCTTCACGTAAAATATCAAAACCATCAATTTCGGTGTAAATCACTTTTACAATTTCATTTCCATCTTTATCAATAAACCCATATTTTTTGTTGAGCTTTACCTTTGCCCAACCATCGTGAACTACATCAAATTTATCTATTTTATCGTATAACGGTGTCACTACTTCCTTCCCGGTTTTATCAATAAATCCAAATTTTTTACTTGCTTTAACCAACGCCCAACCAACTCGAATAATGTCAAAACCTTCAATAATGTCGTAGGCCGGTTTCACTACTTCTTTGCCTTCTTTATCAATAAAACCATATTTTTTGCCTGATTTTACCTTTGCCCAATTGGCCAAATAAATATCAAAACTTTCAATTTTATCGTATGTGTTTTGTGAACATAACACACTTGTAAAACAAACACAACACACTACAACTAAAAGAATTTTTTTCATAAATTGGAAATAAATATTTTAATTAAAATGGTAGAGGACCGTCAGGGTAAACAACGTATTTAAAATTTATTTGTTTTTCTCGGCAGTTTTGGCAGCGTCTTTTTCAATCGCAATCACAGCGCCTTTTAACAAAATAAGTTTCGACTCTCTAAACGTTTCACCCCATTTAATTTGTACAGTTTTTTTTTGCATATCACCTGCGCCAACAACTTCATTAAAAGTTAGAATAAAATCTTCTTTCACGCCTTTTTCTAAAACCATCGCCTTAATTTTTTTGTGGCCGTTCGCATTGTCGGTTCCGTTTGGCATAACTAAAACTGTTTTTATAGGATTAATAATTCCTACACCATCACCGTTGTAAACGCATTCGAACCGCACAACCGTTTTATTCGTACTTTTACCATTTTTTGTTAGCACGCACGAAAAGTTTCCGGAAGCAAAATCATTTTTAGCAGGCGGCAGAACAAAATTTGCAATCTCAGTAACTTTACCTGTAACCGCCGCTTTATAAATTCCTTTTACCTCAATTGTAAATTTATCAAATTGCATCCCGCTTCCTTTAAAGTCGATCACCTGGCGTGCTTCATCGTTAGGTGCTACCACAAATGTACGATCGGTTGTTTGGAAAGTTTTGCCATCGGCTGTAAAAACAATATCAGCCGGTTTTACTAATAAATAATCGTTTGTTTTGTTGAATACACGTAATTTAAATTTCGACAAGTTTAATGCGCCTACAGCATCATCAATGTAAATTTTATAATCATCGGTTTCAATAGTAGCATCGTTGTAAATGATTTTGGTTTTTTCATTTATTTTATCTTTTTGTCCAAAAGTGGTTAAGCCAACAAACAACAAACAACTTAATAAAATGTGTTTCATAAAAATACTTTTAAGGTAAATATAAGATATAAAAAGCTTCAAATAAAATTTGTAAATTATTATTGATATTAATCATAATTTTGGCTTATGCAAATTGATATAATTACTGTACATCCGCCATTGCTTGAGAGTCCGTTCGGCCACAGTATACTTAAACGTGCGGTTCAAAAAAAATTGGTAACGGTTAACATTATAAACCTAAGGGATTATGCTTTTGATGGGCATAAAAAAACAGATGATTACGCGTTTGGCGGTGGCGCTGGCATGGTGATGATGATAGAACCTATAGCAGCATGTATCACCGATCTTAAATCTAAACGTGCTTATGATGAAATTATATATATGACACCCGATGGCGAAACGTTGAAGCAAAAAACATGTAACTATCTTTCTACGGTTAAAAACTTGATGGTGCTATGTGGTCATTACAAAGGTATTGATGAGAGAGTGCGTGAGCATTTTATAACTAAAGAAATTTCGATTGGCGATTATGTTTTAAGTGGCGGCGAATTACCTGCGGCAGTTTTGTGCGATGCAATCATCCGTTTATTGCCGGGAGTATTAAATGATGAAACATCTGCTTTGTCTGATTCGTTTCAGGATAATTTATTGTCGCCTCCTGTTTACACAAGGCCTGCAACGTTTAACAACTGGGGTGTCCCAAACATTTTATTAAGCGGGCATCAAAAGAACATAGACGATTGGCGCCACGAGCAATCTTTACAACGTACTAAAATTCGCCGACCCGATTTATTGATTTAACCTGACCACACTATTTTTACGCGTGTATCGTTTTACAGGGTGTTCCCTGCCGGACGTGCTTTATGTTACAATCTTTGCAAAACAAATTGCAAAGGATTTTCACTTCAATCACTAACGCTAACCTCACACAAAAACATTATCGTACACATTGGATTTTTTGCTTGGCACCGAAATCATTTGTGCGGATAACACACAATAAGGTGTTAATTATTAACTTTATAAAACACTTCGGTAATAATTATAACATCTATTTTAGTATAATAAACTTACAAACGTGCAAAACAAAACTACTTCTCAAAAATTAAGAACTTCGTCGGTAACAGTTGTTATTAGCCTTGCTCTTGTGTTATTTATGCTAGGTTTGCTTGGGCTTGTTTTAGTAAACGCAAATAAATTATCAAATCACATTAAAGAAAATATTGGCTTTCAGGTTGTTTTAAAAGATACAACAACTCAGGCCGAACTCGATATTTTACGTCAGGAATTGAGCTCATCCATGTATTGTAAACAGGTTGATTATATTAGTAAAGAAAAAGCGGCCGAAAAATTAAAAAAAGATTTGGGCGAAGATTTTATTACTTTTTTAGGATACAACCCATTACTCTCATCATTAGATGTGAAACTAAATTCGGATTATGCTAACATTGACAGCCTTGCCGGATTTGAAAAACAGATAATGCAAAGGCATTTTATAAAAGAAGTGATTTACCATAAAGATATGATTAAACAAGTAAATCAAAATGCTAAAGTAATAGGGTTTTATATTTTAATTTTTAGTGGCTTGTTAATGGTAGTAGCTATTGCCCTGATAAATAACACCATTAGATTATCCATTTACGCAAAACGGTTTTTAATTCGCACGATGTACCTGGTTGGCGCTACCCAAGGCTTTATCCGCAAACCGTTCATATTAAAAGGCATCCGCCAAGGCATTATTGCAGGTGTAGTTGCAGGATTTTTATTGGGAGGGTTTTTAGTATTGAGCACGCGATACATTCCTGATCTTTTACAACTTCAGGATCCGAATTTATTGCTTATACTTTTTGGTGGTATTGTATTACTCGGCGTTTTAATATCGGGGTTAAGCGCCGCGCTTTCCGTTACACGCTACCTTCGCTTAAAAACCGACGATTTACACCTTTAATTTGTTGTAATCAGAGGGTATCGATTTTTTGAATCGCTGAATAAATTTAAAAAAGATAAATCCTACTTCCATTAAAGGTGGATAAAAACTATATATTTCTGCGGCGAGTGATTTAAAAAAATAGTTCAAAAAATATTTTTTACGAAGTTGGGCGTCGTATTTTTTCATAAAGCGCCCCGAAAAATCATTAGTTGCAAAGCATTTTTTTATTTGCCATGCGGCAAAGCGGCCTGTCGACATTGCTGGTCCAATTCCTTCACCGGTTGCAGGTTCAACCATTGCCGCGGCATCACCGCAAAGCAATACACGATTGCCTGATACCGAAAGTTTGCTATTAAAATAACCAATCGGAATGGTCCATCCTTTTTCTTCACCCACCAACTCTGCATTTGCGAAACGTTGCTTAAATTGCGGTGAGTTTTCCATAAGTTGATGAAACTCTTTTCGTAAGTTAATATTTTTTTTCGCCAGCATCTTTTTATCGGCACCAATGCCAACATTTGCGCAACCGTTTGTTGAAGGAAAAATCCATAAATATCCTTTCGGAATTGATGACAGAAAATAAATTTCTATTCGGTTATTTTGCAAACCCTGTACATTTTTATAGTATGCACGTATGCCCGGATAAGTTTGAGTTAAAGTTTTACGGGTGTAGGTTAAGGCTGATTGAACAACCGAATGCGCACCATCGCAACCAACAATTATTTTTGCAGTAATTTTATTTCCATCCTGTAAAATCGCCGTTACTTTGTCGGTTTGCACAATAACCGATTGAACGCTTGTATTTTCCAGCACAGTAGTATTGGTTTCCTCCTTTACCATTGTTAAAAGAAAATCATCAAAAGCATAACGCGGCACGCTGGTAAAATTTCCTATTAAAGGTAAATTGTACTCGCGACCCTTAGGCGATGTAAAGAGCGCATTTTTTATAATAACACCTTTATTAAATGCAAGAAGTTTAATTGAAAATTTGGTTGAAATTGTATTTAGTATTTTGTGCGTATAACCACCATAAGCGTCGCCACATACTTTTTCGCGCGGAAACGTTTGCTTATCGATTAATGCAACGTTTAACCCGGCATTAAATAACCCTAATGCGCAGGTTGTTCCGGCCGGACCGGCGCCACAGATTATTACATCAAAATTTTGCATTTTTCTAAAGGTAATTGTTTTGCAAATAATTAGTTTTATTTTTCTACAAAACCAAAAAAGACCGCCTTTTCAGACAGTCCTTTGAAAAGGGTAAATGAAGGGGCTCGAACCCTCGACCCTCGGTACCACAAACCGATGCTCTAACCAGCTGAGCTACATCTACCGTTAAGAATGGCAAATGTACTCATTTTTTTGTTTTTCAAGAAAAAATGGTGTGAAAAAAAGAAAGGTTGCTATTATTTTTGCTTTATATAAAATTGAAAAGTGCAGTGAAAGCTCTTATTTTTTAAATTCAAATACGTTAAAAATTTCAGGAAAATAATGCGTTTGCGATAAATTATATTGACATGAAAGCTGTTTATAAATGTCGTTTCCCGGACAAGCGAAAGCTGCTGCTGCATCCATAAAAATAACCTTATTAAATTGCGATAACTGATGTGTAAGTTGGGGAGATATGGAATTTACAAAAAAAATATTTCGATTTCGATACCTTTTGATGAGTTCGTCGTAGGGTGTGCTTTGATCTTTTATCTGAAAGAAATTTGAATCTGTATAATATGCATAGGTTAAAATAAAGTCGAAGGGACAAACGACTATAGCGGTTTCCACATCTTTTCTTTCTTCCACGAAAGTGGTTAGCTCAATTAACTTTCTTTTTTTGGAAGGGTTTAAATTAAAGGTAAAAAAAAAGCAGGCTATTACTATACAACAGATTAAAAATTTAATCGCAGGTTTACGGAATATAAAATTGATGCAAATGCCAATTAGCATGTAATAAGCCGGTAAGATGAAAATGAGATAACGATCAATAAAAACGGGAACTTTATATGAAATAAAAAAGAGAGAAAACAATGGCAATGCAAACCATAAAATCAAAAAGGTTACAAATACACTTTTTGGTTTAGTGTTTTTGCGAAAAATATAAACGAATGCTCCTACTAGGATTATACAAATACAAATTACGGTTGGCACTGGTTTATTTGAAAACGTCCACAGCATATCGTAAACCGATTCAAGCCCGTTCGGCGGTTTTATCCACGTTCCTTTTGCAGCGGAGTAGCTCGCCCTATTCACTGCAGTAACAAATTGCGGAAGATAAATGGCAACACAAATTGTAAACCTTAATATAAAATTCGCGAATTGTTTTCGGTAATTGAAGTAATAAATTCCAAAACAAAACACTTGTAACGACAGTATTATAGCCCCAAAATAATGGCTGTAAAGAAGTAAAACAGTGCCAATGATATAAGGTGAAAATTGTTTTAATTTTGCCGCATTATTTTTTACCAATGAAAAAAAGTAAAAAAAAGATATTAACGTGAGCAGCATAAACAAAGGATATGATCGGCAATCGTGAGTATGCCACATGGTAAAGTTTGAAAACGTAAAGAGTGCGGCACTTAACAATGCAACGGATCGCGTAAAACACATTTCGCAAATTTTTATCATGTAAATAACGCCGCATGAAGTAAGCAACATAGGAAAAGACCTGTTGCTTATGAAACTGTGTCCGAAAATTTTTAGCCAATAATGGAGAAGCAATTCAAAAAGTGGAGGATTATTATAATTACTCAAATAGCTTATAATATGAGATACATGAAAACCCGAAAAATATAACGTAAAAGGTTCATCGTGCGAAATTGGTTCAGCCACTAAAAAAACCGAACGTAAAATAATGTTGGATAAAAGAAAAAAGCAGATCAAGTAATTGGCCGGAATATATTTTATAAAAACCGTTACGCGCCGGTAAACCATTATTTTTTATAATTTACCATATAGTGTAAACCAACTGATTCCTTCCGGCGGATGGCATGTTTGATAATTAAATATCCAATGCAAATTAGGTTACGAAGCTCTCCTAGTTTTTGCGTAACGGTAGTTTTATCGTATAACGCTTCATTTTCGTTATAAAGAATTTCCAAACGATCGAACGCGCGTTTTAAGCGTAATTCGGAACGTACAATGCCAACATAATTACTCATAATTTGTTGCACTTCGCGTTGCGATTGTGTAATCAAAACCATTTCTTCAGCTTGTTCGGTTCCTTCGGCGTTCCAATAGGGTATTGCAGTTTCAAAATTTATCTCGGCAATTATATTTTTAGTTGTGTTGGCGGCTCTATGTGCAAACACTACGGCTTCTAACAATGAGTTGCTTGCTAGGCGGTTTGCTCCATGTAATCCTGTGCACGCGCATTCGCCAACAGTAAATAAATGTTTGATGCTGGAGCTGCCGTCTTTGTCAACTAAAATGCCTCCGCATAAATAATGCATAGCGGGTACAACCGGTATCATTTGAATGAAGGGATCGATACCTATCGTCATGCATTTATTATAAATATTAGGAAAGTGTTCGATAAAAGCTGTTCGTTCAATATGCCGACAATCCAGATAAACAAAATCTTCGCCGCGTGTTTTAAGCTCATTGTCGATGGCACGTGCAACAATATCACGTGGCGCTAACGATAAGCGAGGATCATATCGATGCATAAATTCTTTTCCATCGGTGGTTTTTAATACTGCACCAAAACCGCGTATGGCTTCAGTAATTAAAAAACTGGGGTACTCGCCGGGGTTATATAAAGATGTAGGATGAAACTGCACAAACTCCATATCCTTTACCCTTCCTTTAGCACGGTAAACCATAGCAATACCATCACCTGTTGCAATGGTTGGATTTGTAGTGTTCGCATAAACATGGCCAACTCCACCTGTTGCCATTAGCATAATTTTGGAAAGCACAGTTGATATGGTTTGTGTTTTAGTATCTAAAATGTACGCGCCATAGCAAGTAATATCTTCGGTATGCGATGTTACTACTTTACCTAAATGATGTTGGGTAATAATGTCAATGGCAAAATGATGATCAAGAACCGTAATATTTGGATGCTTTTTTATTTGTGCGATCAATGCGCGTTCAATTTCATGGCCCGTAACATCTTTATAGTGAAGAATGCGGTTTTTAGAATGCCCGCCTTCTTTTGCCAGGTCGTAATTTCCTTGTTGATTTTTATCAAAGTTTGCCCCAAGCTCAATGAGTTCCTGTACACGTTCAGGCCCTTCAGTTACAACTATTTTTACAATTTCGGCATCACATAAGTTCGATCCGGCTATCAGTGTATCTTCAATATGTTTTTCAACGCTGTCGTTTTCGTTCCACACAGCGGCAATTCCGCCCTGTGCATATTTAGTGTTCGATTCTTCTTCATTACTTTTCGTAACAATGCAAACGGTT
>JAYTBK010000419.1:0-7372 GCA_043737035.1 Bacteroidota bacterium
GAAGCGATGAAACGGTTTGTTCAATAGCCGATATATCGGGATGTGGGGCATTAAAGAGGAGAAGTATTTTTTCGCGGTTATTGATCACATCAATAAAAAATGTTTGCGAATTATTTTGCGTGTTTTTATCACCCGGTGAAACCGAAAGATTTACCATGTATTTCTGTACGCCGGGTTTATCCGCTTCAAGCATAAAATTATACGACTTACTAAAAGCGGTAGAATTAAAATTTAAACTTTCCGACTTTACTATTTTACCATTGTGCGCAATACTTAAAACGGATTTTGTATTGCTGAAATCAACCGCGTTTACAATTATTTCAACCGGAAAAATATTACCGAGATACGCCACCTGATTATGATTAACAGACTGTATCCACGCATCTTTAAACGGCAACGTATCGCCCAGGGCAATAGTGTAAATGGGCGCGTTTATTTTGTCGGTGCTGTATAGCGGATTGGTTCCTTTGTTATATATACCGTCGCTTGCTAAAATAACAGCACCAATGTTTGTGTTTGAATAATTGTTTTGAAGTTCAGTAAATACTTTTGATATATCCGTTTCCTTACCATTAAAACTAAAAGTTTCCATGGGTTGTACACCCGACGAAAAACCGTAAAATATCATTTCAAATTTATTTTTTACCGCCGAGTTGAGTTGGGTAATTTGCGGTAAATAATTTAGTTTAATAAATTGCGAATCTTTTCCGGCAATAATAGATGATGAGTTGTCCTGCACAAAAATAATGATCGGTTTTTCGGTTTCATTAACTAATCGTTTTATAAAAATATTTAGCAGTAAAAGCGCAATAAGCGTTACGGAAGCAAAACGTAAAAAAAAGAGGCTGTACCGGATTAGTGGCAACCTTTCCGCATGTTGTTTATCCCTAAAATACAGCATCCCTGAAAAAACAACTCCTGCTAAAAAACACAACAGAGTAAAATACCAGGGAAAATCAGAGATTAATTGCATTTTGTAAAAGTTTTTGAGATTAAAGTTATAAGTATTAAGATTTAAAAATTTGCTTTACACATATCTTAATTCTTTAATCTTGTTTCTTTTCTATGTTAGCATTCCGCCACACACATTAATGCACTGGCCGGTAATATACGCGCTCATATCACTTGCTAAAAATAACGCCAAATTTGCAACATCTTCCGCTGAACCGCCCCTTTTTAAAGGGATAGCGTCGCGCCATTGCTGTACTACTTTTTCATCCAATGCACCTGTCATTTCTGTTTCAATAAACCCCGGCGCTATGGCGTTGCTTCTAATATTGCGGCTTCCAAGTTCAAGCGCCACCGATTTTGTAAAACCAATTATACCGGCTTTAGAAGCAGAATAATTTGTTTGCCCCGCGTTTCCTTTTACTCCTACCACCGAACTCATGTTGATAATAGATCCGTAACGTGCTTTCAACATTGGTTTTTGAACAGCCTTTGTTAAATTAAAAACCGATTTTAAATTGGCGTTCATTACTTCATCCCATTGTTGTTCGCTCATCCTCATTAATAAAGTATCGCGTGTAATTCCTGCGTTATTTACCAAAATATCAACTTTACTAAATTCAGTTACTACATCATTTACTAACTGATCGGCCGCTTTAAAATCAGCCGCATCGCTTTGATAACCTTTTGCTTTTATTCCAAATTGTGCTAGTTCCATTTCAAAAGAAAGAGCTTTTTCTACCGAACTCAAATACGTAAAAGCGATGTTGCATCCTTCTTGGGCGAATTTTAAAGCAATTCCTTTTCCTATTCCTCGCGAGGCTCCGGTAATAATCGCTACTTTATCCTGTAATAATTTCATACATTTATTTTTATTGTTTGTCTAATTTTGTACGAGGGTTAAAAAATTCCAACACTTAAAACTATTTCAATACTGATATTTAACTCTATTTTTTACTTTCAAATCATTTATAAGGCACAATTGCATCGAATGAGGAACCGCACACTTATAAAAATTTAAATATACAACAATCAACTATATTTTAAAAAACTTCGGTTATCGTATTAAAATATCTGATTTTTTTTTAGGTCGCTTACTTTCGAGCCACACAAAATCCTTTAAACGGGTTTCTTTATCATCAAACTCTGCCAGAGGATAAACGGTAGATTCGGGCTTGTTTTTAAATGTTGCTTTGTTTACACCTTCACTATTCATCCACACCGTAATATCGGTACAAATAGTTTTGTTAACCCCCCGATACGAATTTTTTTGTTTCACGTAATAAATAATTTGAGCATTACCTTTTATGTTCAATTTTCTAATGGTATCGCGTTCAATATAGCCCTCTATTTTCCTCCCGGATATCTGGTTAAATTTATTTTCATCCAAACTATCTACTTTTTGTATAACAATAGCATTGGTAAGCAATTCAAAATATTTAACGCTTTGACTGCCGGCAGTAACATTTATACTTTTTGCGGTTACTTGCCCGTTATTTGTCCAAAGTACCGGCGAATTATACAATTTCATCAGGCTATCATGCACCGCGTAAACCAACGAATCGCACATGCCTTGCAAATTTTTTTTGTAAATTTTTACATGGCGGTAAGCTTTAACAAACGACTTAGTAGAATCGGGTTCATCATAAAATAAAAAATCGGCAGAAAGAAATAATGTGTCTTTATCAATTACTCTTCCGTAAACTGCGTCGCCGGTAATTTTTGAACGGTTCCCTTTTTCATAGTGCTCGGCAAAATTTCCTGTAATGATTGATTTATTACTTGTGTCGGTTATCTGCACATTTTTTGTAGCGCGCCCGTAACCTTTTTTCCGATCGTAAAAAACACTATCGCCGGTAAGCTTTTGATCTTTTGTTGTAATGATGGCATTTTTGCTAAACCTCGAAATTTCTTTATCGGTATCATACCAGCCGTTTTCGCAATAGATCGTATTTTGTTTACTGGTAATGTGTGACGGACCTAAAAAATAAGATGTTTTATTGGTGGTATTATATCGCAGCGTATCGCCACGCATCTTATAATCCGGATTTGTCAGTACTACGTCGTGATTAAATGCCAGATCTTTAGTGGCCGAATAATAATGTCCGTTCTTGCTCACTAGGGTATTTTCTTTGTTTATAATGGTTCCGCCATTGTAGTAACTTGCTATGCCCTTCCCTACTTCGTAAGTTAAAATAGTTGTAGTAAGCGTCATGTCTTTTTCAATACACCTTACGTTCCCTCTTAAATTTGCGAGTTTGGTGTTAGCGTCGTAGCGCAACGAATCGCCGTAAACAAAAATACTATCGCCTTTTATAATGCTTATGTGGCCAAAAGCTTCCATTTTTTTATCCGTATATAGATAAGCACTATCGCACCTCATCACCGCACCATCGTGCTCGCACTCAACGTTTCCAATCAAACGCCGCGCATCAACACCTAAGGTTTTGTCGTATGCCAGCCTGCCTGCGTGGTTTATTTTTATGAGTTTATTGTTGTCAAGTTTTGTAACGGTTTGCCAACTTACGTTTATAAAATTACATAAGAAAACCGTTATAAAAACGACGACACGCAAAAAATAAATTTTATAATTTAGGTTGGAAAACATTGAACATTTAAAATTAAGCATATAAATTTATTATTTTATTCTGTGTACGGGAAGGTTGGGGTTTTTTGGCAAACGTTGATTTATTTAAGGCTACCATGATTTTTTAACTCAAAACAGTATCTTTGGCCGCTCATGAGCAAAATAAACAAAAATATTTTTATTGAAAACGCGGAAATAGTTGATATTTCTTCCGAAGGAAAATCGGTTGCGAAGGTAGAAGGAATGGTAATTTTTGTAGATGGCGGCGTACCGGGCGATGTAGCCGATGTAATGATTACACGCAAAAAGAATAATTACGCGGAAGGACACATAGTTGAACTTAAAAAAAAATCGGTTAACCGTATTACGCCGGTGTGCCAGCATTTTGGCGCTTGTGGCGGATGTAAGTGGCAGCACTTAAATTATACTACACAACTTGTATTTAAACAAAAAACTGTTGAAGACGCATTAGTGCGCATTGGAAAAATTAACGTAGAAACAATGCTACCAATTGTTGCCAATAAGCAGGATTACTTTTACCGTAATAAACTGGAGTTTTCTTTTTCCGATAAAAAATGGCTCACCAATGAAGAGGTAAAAAGTGGTGTAGCTATTGATAACCGAAACGCCCTTGGTTTCCATATTCCTAAAATGTTTGATAAAATATTAGACATTAAAACCTGTTACCTTCAAGCCGAACCATCAAACGAAATAAGAAATGAAATACGGGATTTTGCAAATAAAACCGGTTTAACCTTTTTTGGTGTAAGGGATAAAACGGGTTTGCTCCGCACGCTGATGATCCGAACTACAAGTACCGGCGAACTCATGCTGGTATTGCAATTTTTTGATAATGAACCCGACAATATTGAACTTTTGCTCGCGCATTTAAAATATACATTTCCACAAATTACTTCTCTGCAATATGTCATTAATCAAAAAGGAAACGACACGTTACAAGATCTTGAATTAATAACATACAGCGGCCGCGATCATATTTTTGAAGAAATGGAAGGCCTTAAATTTAAAATTAGCGCAAAATCGTTTTATCAAACTAATTCTTTGCAGGCATACGAACTTTATAAAATTACCCGAGATTTTTGCGGCCTAACGGGTAATGAAATTGTGTACGATCTATATACGGGCACCGGCACGATTGCCAATTTTGTAGCGCGACATGTTCAAAAAGTTATCGGTGTAGAGTATGTAGAAGATTCGGTAAAAGACGCCCGAGTAAACTCAGCCTTAAACACCATTAACAATACAGAGTTTTTTTCAGGAGATATGAAAGATATTTTAATTGAGGAATTTTTTAAAGCGCACGGTAAGCCGGATGTTATTATTACAGATCCACCACGGGCTGGTATGCATGAAGATGTAATAAGTGTAATTTTAAAAGCAGCACCCCACAAAATTGTATATGTGAGTTGTAACGCGGCTACGCAAGCGCGCGACCTTGCGTTGATGAGCAACCATTACACTATTGAACGGATACAGCCTGTGGACATGTTCCCACAAACTGCGCATGTGGAAAATATTGTATCGATGTTTCGAAAATAATAAAATTTTAATACTTTACCAATTTTGTGTAACCATTTTTCTTACTTTTATGTTTAAACACTATATCTAAAAATTAAAGTAATATTTATCAACTTATGACAACGCAAACTTTTGAAACGATAGACAAAGAAAACATCGAAACATTAAAATTTCCAAATACAGAAGTTTTAACCGACGTTGACGCAATTAAAGAACGCGAGACAGAATTAAACCGCGCGTTGAGCCTCGGAAACCTTGAGCATACTAAAATTAAAATATATTTTGAAGATGATCGATCTCGTAAAATTGTTGAAACAACCGTTTGGGGAGTAACAGATAAACGGGTGATCCTGAAACAAGGCGTTGTAATTCCTATTCACCGTGTCCATAAAATATCTTTGTAAAAAATTGCAATTTTGATGATAAGCCCGAAAGGAAATTACCTATTCACTTAATGAATTTTTTAGTACGGCCACCTGCCCTGCTAAGGTTTCTATACGCCCGCGCTGTGTGGAGAATGCCTTCCGCAGAGCAAATAATTTACCTCACGTTTGATGATGGACCAATAAATGACGTTACTCCGTGGATTCTCAATTTATTGCAGCATTACACTATTAAAGCTACCTTTTTTTGCGTTGGAGATAACGTTCAAAAAAATCCGCTTATTTTTAACCGAATAGTTAATGAGGGTCACAAAGTGGGAAACCACACCTTTAATCATTTAAAAGGTTGGAAAACTTCAACTTCCGAATATTTAAAAAATGTTGCCCGGTGTGAAGTTTTCACTGAATCTAAATTGTTTAGGCCACCTTATGGGAAAATAAAAACCAGCCAATTTAAAGAGATTTGTAAAGAGTATAAAGTAATTTTTTGGGACGTGTTAACGCATGATTATGATTCGCTTTTACCCAAGGAAACTTGTTTAAAAAATTCAATTAAATACACCAGAAACGGAAGTATAGTTGTATTTCATGATAATATTAAAGCGGAAAATACCCTTAAATATGTTCTTCCCAAATATATCGAGCATTTTATAGAATTAAATTATAAATTTGCAGTGCTCTAAACACTTTCTCCTAATGAAAAATTTACTTTTATTTACTTTTTTTACCTTTTTGATGGTTTCATGTAATTCGGGAAAACCCGAAAAAACAGAAACTTTTAAAGTTTGGGGGAATTGTGAAAAATGTAAAAAAACAATAGAATCAGCGTCGCAGGTTGACGGGGTGATTGAAAAAAACTGGGATGTGGAATCAAAATTGATGACTGTTAAATTTGACAGCACTAAAGTAAATGCAAATACCATAGAACAATTTATTGCTAAAGCGGGCTATGATAACGATTTATATTATGGCGATGATTACGCGTATGGTAAATTACCCGATTGCTGCCAATACGAAAGAAAACCTTTTGAACTGAAATAATTTTAGTTGTTGGAGGCTTTTTGTACCTTCATTTTTATGCGGGTCAGGTATTTATTAAATTCTGTAGTATTTTTTTTACTAACATTTTTGTT
Organism: Bacteroidota bacterium; assembly: GCA_043737035.1. Lineage (GTDB taxonomy): Bacteria > Bacteroidota > Bacteroidia > B-17B0 > Aurantibacillaceae > UBA4416. The sequence continues at coordinate 6,591 of JAYTBK010000419.1, forward strand.
AGCTTGTGCATCGCAACATGCCAATCAAAAAACAAGCGACAAACTTTATAAAAAACAAAACAACGAACTTGTTTCTTCATTCTACATTTACCACATAAACGATAGTATAAGCAAGCTTTATTACACATTTTCCAATGAAGTGTTGGTATATAAAAAAACCGACACAAGTGCATTCTTTTTAAGCAATGTTAGGTTGAGCGTTCAGAGTAGCTCAGATGACAACCTAACTATTATTAAAGATACGACTTCGGTATTTATAGCAGACCAACAAACGAATGTAACGGTGAAAGATTTAAGTGGGTTTGTGTACATAAAACACCCGCCACAAAAAAAATACCATCTCGATATTTTTATTGATGATTTGAATAAAAAAAACCGATACATAAGTCATGTTTTTTCGGATAAAACAAGTAAAGAAACGAGGCAAAATTTTTTGCCAAACACTTTACTCAATGAGGTAAAATTTAATAGCTGGTACAAGCCGCTTGAAACGGTAAATATTGAAAGCTTAAGAAATACAGAAAAATATTTTACGATTGACTATTTCAAAAATGAATTTAAATTGGCTCTGCCACCATTTGTAAATGCTGCGGGTTTAAAAATAGATTACAAACCCGACTCAAGCTTCAATATTTATAATGCCGAAAGAAAATTTGAATTAACCCTTCCGCAAAATGGTTTTTACCATTTAAAAACTAACGACAAAACACGCGAGGGCATCACGTTTTTTGTTTATGAGCCATCGTTCCCTAAAATAAAAAATGCCGAACAAATGATACAGG
>JAYTBK010000420.1:0-2946 GCA_043737035.1 Bacteroidota bacterium
GTTTAAAGTGGAACGTGGAAACAAAGTTTACGTTCACCGCCTAGAGGCTAACGAGGGCGCTAAAATTGAATTTGACAAAGTTCTCCTTTTGGATAACGGCGGAAAAATTTCAGTTGGAAACCCTACCGTAGATGGCGCTAAAGTAGCAGCCACAGTAATCAGTCATGTTAAAGGTGACAAAGTGATCATTTTCAAAAAGAAACGCCGTAAGGGGTATCAAAAATGGAATAATCACCGTCAGCATTTAACGCAAATACTTATACAAGGCGTTTTAGGTAAAGGAGAATCGGTGAAAGAACAATTAAAAGCAGAAAAATCGGTTCGTACTTTTTTACCAAAAAGTCAGTATGGCATTACCGCAGCCGTTGCCGAAACACCGGTAGCAGAAGTAAAAGCCCCAGCAAAAAAAGCAGCAGCAAAAAAAGCCCCGGCAAAAAAAGCGGCCAAAAAAACAGAAGAATAATTATAAAAGATTTAAGTTATAAGTGTTTAGTTTTTAAATAACACAGTGCTTAAAACTCATAACTAAAAATTAAAAACTAAGTAAAATGGCACATAAAAAAGGAGCCGGTTCCACAAATAACGGCAGAGAATCACATAGCAAGCGTTTAGGCGTAAAAATATTTGGAGGGCAAGCTTGTATCTCTGGGAACATTATTGTTCGTCAACGCGGTACAAAACACAATGCCGGTGAAAATGTTGGAATGGGAAAAGACCATACACTTTTTGCATTGGTTGATGGAAAAGTTATGTTTAAAAAGAAACGCGACGACAGATCTTACGTGTCAGTTGTTGCTGTAGAGGCATAAAACAAATGTTTACAGTTTTTAAAAGGCCCTCCGTTTCCGGTGGGCTTTTTGTGTTTTAATTATGGAAAATTTTAAAATTAATTCTACGATATTTCTTAATACATTAATTGTAACTTTTTTTATTGTATCCTGTAAAACTGTAAAAGGAACAAAGAATTCCGTCTTGCCGGATGAAAAGGCAGCTTTTTACACGCTTTGCATGGTAAAGGATACACTCGACAAAAAATCTTTTTTTTACATTCTTAAAATGGATGTGGTGAATAATAAAATACGCTTTGACGATCAAATATCGAATACTGAAAATCCTAACTACTTAAAAATAGAAGTTACTTATAAGCATGAAAAAGTAGTTACTGTATACACTGAACATCCTCTACATAAAAAATTTGATTTATATACTGAAAATGGAGAAATAGAGTCTAAATCAATTCTTTTACAACGTGGAGAAGTTGTTTTTAGAATCCCTTATTTCGACGCTTTCCAGAAGATAAAAATCACTGAAACGGTAAATCTTAAAACACAGCCTTATGGAACAATTAAGAACACGAAGTAAAGGATTAATTTTTTTTAATTTTTTATGTGCCACAATGTTGGGTCAAAATGTACTGGGAGTTGATACGCTTTTAAAAACCGGGCCCATTGCCAATAGGGTAAATCTTGTAATTATGGGTGACGGTTACACCAGTGTGCAAATGCCGCAATTTTTATTGGATGCGACTTCCGTTTCAAATTACCTTTTAAATCAGCCGCCTTTCAATGAATACCAAAATTATTTTAATATTTTTGCTATTAAATGTGTTTCTCCCCAAAGTGGTGTTACCCATGCCGGTGTTGCCACCGATGTTGCAGAACCCGCAAGCCCCATTACATCTGTAACCAATTACTTTGGCACATGCTTCGATAATTATAGTATTCACAGATTGTTATACACCAGCAGCAGTGCATCGGTTTATTCCACTCTGGCATCGCATTTCCCATCCTATGATCAGGTCATAATCTTATCAAATACAACCGTGTACGGAGGTGCTGGAGGTTCTTACGCGGTTTCGTCGGTACATGCTTCGTCAAAGGAAATAGTAGCACATGAAATTGGCCATTCATTTGCTAACTTGGCCGATGAATATTGGGCTGGATTAAGTTATGCAACAGAAAAGCCAAACATGACAGCCACGTCAAACCCAGCCACGGTAAAATGGGGGCAATGGGTTGGCCTAAATAACGTAAATGTATTTCCGCATGGTCCATCATCTCCCGAAAATGGATGGTTCAGGCCGCATCAAAATTGTAAAATGCGCTATTTAAATAAACCTTTTTGCAGTGTATGCGGACAAACGATCATCGAAAAAATCCATTCGCTTACCACACCCATCGATGCTTCATCTCCCGTAAATACAACGACTTTAGTGGCATCTTCACCTCAATGGTTTAAAACCAAATTGGTGCAGCCCAATCCAAATACACTAAAGCGAACCTGGATATTGAATACGAATGTTCCGGTAAATAACATAGATTCTGTACTTGTTGATCCTACAGTTTTAAATAATGGTAACAACACATTGGTATTCACGGTTATCGATACAACCTCACTCTCAAAGGATTTAGCTCATGCCACTTTGCATTCCTATTCAATAGTTTGGTCAATTAACAAAAACACAACTGGTGTAAACGAAATAAAACCCGGCATAGAGTATGAAATTTATCCAAATCCAGCCGCTGATGTTATTAACGTACGTTATAATGTTGTTGAACAGGCTTCATTAGAATTTGGCATAACTGATTTGTCAGGAAAAGTTGTTGCGCGATTGAACAAAGAAAGTAAAACCGCAGGCGAATATATAAAGGAAATATCTGTAAGCGACCTTAATCCGGGCATCTATTTTTTAGTAATTACGATAAACAGTCAGCCTTTTAATCATAAATTTGTAATTTATAAATAGCTTATGCTTCAACTATCTCATATACGCGAAAACAAAAACGATGTTTTAAAACGCCTTGCAATTAAAAATTTTAAGGATGCCGAAACAATTATTGATGCGGTAATCGACCTTGATAATAAACGTAAAACTGCTCAGCGCAGTGCTGATGACATTAAAGCCGAAGCGAACTCACTTGCAAAACAAATAGGCGAGCTTATGAA
>JAYTBK010000421.1:0-2939 GCA_043737035.1 Bacteroidota bacterium
TTAATAGAAAAATTAAAAAAAGATTACAATTTTAAAGAGAACGCGGCAAACCGTAAAGAATTTTTAAAACTAATTGATAGTACAGTTTATCAAGGAAAATGGGATCGAAAACGTGCCGATAAACTTGGGAAAAAAGAGTTATTTAGTTTAAAATACGTGGCGTCAAATAAAAACATATCGGACGTGGTTTATACGACCGATGATTTGGCTCGTTTTATCGAAACTCACCAAACTGCTCGCCCTGCTATGGATAACGGCATGTTTTTACAACAGGCATATAAAAATTTGGTTGACGAATCTGTAATAAATTTTGAAGATGGGTTGCTCGAACAGAAATATCCTGAGTATAAAAGCCTTTTAAAAGAATACCGCGACGGTATTTTATTGTTTGATTTAACGGATCAAAAAGTTTGGAGTAAAGCGGTAAAAGACACTTCCGGACTAAAAGAGTTTTACGCGAAAAATAAAAATAATTATTTGTGGGAAGAACGTGCGGAAGTAACAATGTACAATTGCGCAGATGATAAAATTGCGAAGGAAGTTCGAGCGTTGTTAAAGAAAAAGAAAAACGAAAAAGAAATAATTGAAACAATTAATAAAACTTCACAGTTAAATGTTTCCGCAGAAAGTATTACTTACTTAAAAGGAGAAAATAAAGATGTGGATGCGCATTGGAAAGAAGTCGTTGTTACTGAAAACATATCAAAAGATAATAAATTAATGGTGTTGGCGGTACATAAAATCATCGCTAAAACCCCAAAAACAATCCCTGAGGCAAAAGGAATAATCACTGCTGATTATCAAAACTATCTTGAAAAAGAATGGTTAGCTTATCTTAAAAATAAATACGTGGTAAAGATTAACGACGAGGTTCTTAGTACAGTAAAATAGTTTTTGCCATTTTAAAATAGAAGGCTGTAACATTGTATGCTACAGCCTTTTTTACAAATAGAAATATTGCTCCGATTTAAATATATAAGTTTAATTTACTGCATGCTCATTGCCTGCCTATTTTGCGCGTGTAAAAATAACGAAGCAGAACATAAAGAAACTACCGGCATTGTAGCAAAGTTAAATAATGCAACTTTGCATAGAGATGAGATAGGTTCGGTGGTTCCGCCCGGAATGAGCACTAATGATAGTATTGCTTTTCTTAAAAATTACATTGATAAATGGGCCTCCGATGAAACGTTTTATCAGCAGGCATTAAACTATTTATCCGAAGAGGAACAGGATATTAGCAAACAATTAGAAAATTTTAAAGAGGAATTGATCCGTTATAAATTTGAAATGAAATTGATAAACGAAAAGCTCGACACCAATATTTCGGTTGCTGAAATGGAAGATTATTATAATTCGAACAACGCTTGTTTTGTTTTAAAAAACAATATTGTAAAAGTGCTATACGTTAAAACGCCAATGGCCATTCCTAATTTTGATAAATTTAAAAAATTGTGCTATTCAACATTACCAAAGGATCAGGAGCAATTAAAAAATTTGTGTGTACAGTATGCCAACAATTATTACATGAACGATAATACCTGGCTTATGTTTGATGATCTTAAAAAAGAAATGAGTCAGCTTAACGAAGTTCCCGAATACACTTTGCAAAAAGGAAAAATTTTTGAGTTTACCGACGCCACAAGTTTTTACTTTTTGCGTATTTTGGATGTACGGTCGAAAAATACATTGTCACCTTTTAATTTTGAAAAACATCATATAAAAAATATGTTACTTAATAAGCGCAAGCAACAACTCATTGCAAACATTAAAAAAGACTTTTTTGACAAGGCGAAAACAAATAAGGAATTGGAAATTTATAATTAACTTAGTAAGCGTTTGGGCCTCGTTTAATTACGAGCAACTATAATGCTTAACATCTATTAAACATGAAATTTAAGATATTAATATTGTTGCTTTTTGCTTTGAACTTTTTAAGTGAGGCGCAGCCGCAAATATTAGATAAAGTTATTGCTGTAATTGGTAAAAATCCGTTGTTGTTATCGGAAGTAGAAACCAGTATGCTTCAACAAAAGGAAAAGGGAGAACCTTTACCAAACGCGCGTTGTAAGGTATTTGAGGATTTGTTATTTCAAAAATTGCTTTTGTCGCAAGCCGATAGAGATAGTATTGTTGTAGCAGATGCCGAATTGGAAGGTGAATTGAATAAAAGAATAAATTATTACGTGAGCATGCTTGGCAGCGAAGAAAAATTTGAGGCCTTTTATGGTAAGCGAATCAGTGTGTTTAAAGATGAGCTCCGCGATGATGTAAAAAACCAGTTACTCGCGCAAAAAATGCAGCAGAAAGTTACGGGCGATGTAAAGCTCACGCCGTCGGAAGTGAAATTATTTTTTAGTACATTAAATGTTGATAGTTTTCCATTAATAAATTCGGAGCTTGAAATTGGACACATCATAAAAAAGCCACCGGTATCAGGCGAGGCTAAAAAGGAAGTTCGGGAGCAGCTCGAAAAATATAGGTTGCGCGTATTAAACGGTGAAAGTATGAGCGTATTGGCAGCTTTATATAGCGAAGATCCGGGTTCAGCAAAAAACGGGGGCAGGTATGAAACAGTTATGCGTGGTGTAATGGTTCCCGAATTTGAAGCGATTGCTTTCCGATTAAAAGCGGGTGAAGTATCTGAAATCTTTCAAACATCTTTTGGTTTACATTTTATACAATTAATTTCCCGCAAAGGCGAGTCGTTGGATCTCAGGCATATATTAATGTCGCCTAAAATTTCGCAAGCCGATGTTTACAAAGCCAAACAAATATTAGATAGCGTAAGGCTTTTAATTACAGAAGGTAAAATGACATTTCCGGAAGCAGCACAAAAATTCAGCGACGATCCAGATACAAAGCAAAATGGTGGAACGTTGGTAAATCCTTCAACAGCCAGTACAAAATGGGAACTCGAAGATTTAGGACAAATGGAC
>JAYTBK010000422.1:0-15849 GCA_043737035.1 Bacteroidota bacterium
TAGTTACTGCTTTAAAATATCGGGTAACATTGCCAAACACCAAATTTTTTTCTTCACGCCCATCAATATTTCCTGCCTTTATTAAATTTTTTACTAACCTGTCCTCCAAGCTGTGATAACTCATTACCACTAATCTCCCATCCTTAGTTAGTAAGTTTACACATTGCGTTAGGCATTCTTTTAATGCTTCCATTTCCTGATTTACTTCTATTCGTATAGCTTGGTAAACTTTAGCGAGGTAACGGTTTTCTTCAAACTTAGGTGTGCAGGGTTTTATTACTTCTTTAAATTCCGCAGTTGATTCAATGCTTTTGTTTGCGCGTGCTTCAATAATTAAATGCGCTAATTTGTACGCGTTGTCAACTTCTCCATATTCTCTAAAAATATTTGTGAGCTGTTTAAGATTGTATCTATTTACTATTTTTTTGGCAGTGAGTTCATTTTTTTGGTTCATCCTCATATCCAATTCGGCCTCAAACCTTATGGAAAACCCCCTGTGGCCTGTGTCAAATTGGTGTGATGATACGCCAAGATCGGCCAGTATACCATTAACCGTGGTAACACCGTAAAGTTTTAAATAGTTACTTAGGTAACGAAAATTATGCGGGATAAAGGTAAGGCGCGAATCGTTAGGTACGTTTGCCTTAGCGTCTTCGTCCTGATCAAATGCAAATAGTTTTCCTTTTTGGGATAAGTGTTTCAGTATTTCAAGTGAATGCCCACCGCCTCCAAAAGTAAGATCCGCATAGACACCATCAGGGTTGATGTTTAAGCCGGCAATGCAAGGTTGTAAAAGAACGGGAATGTGATAGACATCATTGCTCATCAACCGCATCGTTAAAGTTTAAGTTGCCCAGAACATCTTCAGCCAGTTTTTCAATATCAACATCCTGCGACAGAAAATGATCGTATAATTTTTTATCCCAAATCTCAATTACATTGTTACTCCCTAAAACTTTTATATCGGTTTTTATATCGGCATAATCAACAAGTGCTTTTGGCAACAATACACGTCCGGTATTATCCGCTTCAGCCGAAGTTGCACCACCGGTAAATCTTCGTACAAAAACATCATTCGCTTTTATTAAACGATTGAGTTTGCTTAGCTTTTTATTTAATTTGTTCCACTCTGCAATGGGATATAATACCAAACATTTTTGATGCAAATTTCTGTTTATCACAAATCCTTTTTCAAAAACTTCGTCCAGCTGCTTCCGTAAGTTGATTGGAAACATAAAACGCCCTTTCGCATCAACTTTACATTCATATTCTCCTATAAGGCTTGTCATTAATGGGTTTTATTACAACTGCGTCAAAAATATTAAATTTTCACCACTTTTTACCACTTTGTTCCCTTTATTACCACTTTTGTTGAAAAATCGTTTTGCTGCAATTCATTTTGATGTAATATTTTAGTATGGCATTCGTAAATATTTACGCGTTCAATTCATTACCGACGGTGCTTTACCTGATTTCTGTTTGTCAATAATTTTGAAAAATGAATGAAAACGTGGGAATTAGATATTAACAATTATAGTATCTTTAAAGCCCGTATGGAAACAGCGAAATTTATAGATGTAGAGAAAGTTTTAAAAGAAAAAGCTTTTAAATTATATAAATGGCTTCCAAAATTTGTGGTTAGGTGGCTGAAAAAAAAGTTGCACGAAGATGAAATTAATGCTGCTATGGAAGCATTAAAAGATGAACGAGGACTTGAATTTAACCGGAAGGGACTTGCCCGGCTTGGCGCTACAGTTGAATCGAAACACGCGAACTTAATTCCCAAAACGGGCTCTGTTATTATAGCGGCTAACCATCCGTTGGGCGGGCTCGATGGAATGGCACTTATAAAATCTGTGGGGGAAGTGAGACCGGATGTTCGTTTTTTCGTAAATGATATTTTGAGCAACATTAGAAATTACGGCGAAATTTTTGTGGCGGTAAATAAAACGGGTAATTCAACTACGCGTTCCTTGCGCACAATGGAAGATGTTTTTATGTCGGAAACTGCTGTGTTGTTTTTTCCGGCTGGTTTAGTATCACGCAAACAAGATGGTTTGGTAAGGGATTTAGCTTGGAAAAAAAGTTTTGTAACTCAGGCTATAGATCACAAAAGAATGATACAGCCAGTATTTATTGAAGGCAGAAATTCAGAATTTTTTTACAATTTTGCACGTTTCAGAAAAAAACTTGGAATAAAGGCGAACATTGAAATGCTGTTTTTGCCTGACGAAATGTTTAAAGCGCGTAAAGAAACCATCCGCATACATTTTAGCAAACCGTTCGATTCTGCATTGCTTCACACCGGTAAAACACACAAACAGTGGTCTGATTTAATATATCAATATATTTACTCTCCCGATTTTATGAAAGAAATACCCTTTGAAGAATACATGAAAACGAATTAATAAGTTGTTTAAATTCTGTTTAAAAAAATTCTTGTTGCGAAGAGAACACTAGATTATAGAAAAGAAAAAACATAAATTAGTATGGTAAACGTAAGAATTGGCTTTGGCTACGATGTGCATCCTTTAGGCAGTGGTCGGCAACTCTGGCTCGGCGGCATCATGCTCGATTTTGATAAAGGATGCGTTGGCCACAGCGATGCCGATGTTCTTGTGCATGCAATTTGTGATGCCTTGCTTGGAGCAGCTAACCTACGCGATATTGGTTTTCATTTCCCTAATACAAACCCAAAATATAAAGGTGCTGATAGTAAAGTATTATTAAGTGAAGTGGTTGAATTGTTAAATGATAATAACTACGGTATTGGCAATGTGGATGCTACTTTAAGCCTCGAAGCACCAATGATAAACCCACATATTAAAACCATGCAGAATGTACTTTCTCAGACAATGAAGATAGGGGTAAATGATATTTCAATTAAAGCTACAACCAACGAGGGCCTTGGATACGTTGGTAAAGGCGAAGGTGTTAATGCTTATGCTGTAGCGCTTATCTACAAAAAATAGTTTAATCTACACTAACATTGTTAACACATTTTAAGAGGATTAAAACCTAATATTTGTAGTATTTCGGCTAAAACCGTAAATTCACCGTTCTTAATAAAATGAGCCTTTTACAACAGATAAATAAGCAAAATGTGCCGGTTCACATTGCTATAATAATGGATGGAAATGGCCGTTGGGCGCAGCAACAGGGCGAGAACAGGATTTTTGGACATTATGAAGGTGTGAATTCAGTTCGGGAAGTAGTGGAAGCAGCAGGCGAAGCGGGTGTAAAATATTTAACCTTATACGCTTTTAGCACCGAAAATTGGAACCGCCCAAAAGAAGAAGTGGATGCCTTGATGGAATTACTGGTGGCAACCATTAGCATGGAAACACCGCAGCTGCATAAAAAGAACGTAAGCCTTCGCGCTATCGGTAATCTTAAAAGTTTACCGCCTTCATGCCTCGAAGAATTAAATGTCTCCATCAATACAACTGCAAATAATACAGGGCTTAATTTAATACTTGCTTTAAGTTATTCTGCCAAATGGGAGATTACCGAAACGGTAAAACATATTGCTGAAAACGTAGCGAAAGGAAATTTGAATATAGAAGATATAACCGAAGCATCCATCGAAAATTATTTGTGTACTAAAGGAATTCCCGATCCCGAACTGATGATACGCACCAGCGGCGAACACCGCATCAGTAATTTTTTACTGTGGCAACTCGCCTATGCAGAATTTTATTTTACCGATAAACTTTGGCCTGCTTTCCGTAAAGAAGATCTTTTTGAAGCCATTGTAAACTTCCAAAAGCGTGAACGTCGCTTCGGCCAAACAAGCGCACAATTAACGCAAAAAACATAAATGAAATTTTTGAAACTCCCCTTTTTGTTTTTTATATTCTTGTTTAGCCAGGCAGGCTTTTCACAAATTGTATTGGATGCCGGCGCTGCGGATTCAATAAATTGGGCTAAACCAAAAGAGTATACAATTGCCGGCATACAAATAGAATGTTCAAAATTCACTGATCAAAACATTGTTCGACTTTTAACCGGCTTAACCGTTGGAGATAAAATTCAAATACCCGGCGATAAAATTTCGGAAGCTATTAAGAATCTTTGGAAACAAAGTTTGTTTGAAGATGTAAAAATTTATTTGGATAAAACCGTACGCAACGATGTGTTTTTAAGAGTTGTTGTTTTAGAAAAACCAAGACTTTCTAAATTTTCTTTTACCGGAAGTGTTCGTAAAAATGACGCGGACGATATTCGCGCAAAAATAAGACTCGTGCGCGAAAAAGTTGTGACAGATTACACTCTTGGATACATTAAAAATATTGTAAAAGATTATTATGTTGACAAAGGTTTTTATAATGCTGTTGTTACAATTACTCAGGAGCCCGATAAAGTTGCAAAAACGCCACACGTTATCGTTTATATCAACGTAAAAAAAGGAAAAAAAGTAAGAATTAAAAACCTTACATTTTACGGCAACACCATCGTTAAAAGCTGGAAACTGCGCAGAAAAATGAAAGATAGTAAACCTTTCAGAATTTACAATCCGTTTAATTCCGGCAAATACCTTGAAGAAAATTTGGAGAAAGATCTCCCTACCGTAATTGCAAAATACAACAGTAAAGGGTATCGCGATGCACGCATTAAAAAAGACACCGTTTATTTTGTAAAGAAAAACCGTGTAAACATTGACGTATACATTGAAGAAGGAAATAAATATTATTTTGGAGATATTAAATGGCTAGGAAACGCGAAGTACAGGAGCGGACAGTTAGATACCATTTTAAACATTAAAAAAGGCGATATTTTTGATCAAACGCTTTTGGAGCAGAAACTTTTTATGAACCCCAACGGATATGATGTTTCATCATTATATATGGATGATGGGTATTTATTTTTTAATGTTACACCACAGGAAGTTAATGTACACAACGATACCATTGACCTTGAAATACACATGTACGAAGGCAAACAGGCAACCATTAATAAGGTTACCGTATTGGGAAATGCCAAAACAAACGATCATGTTATTTACCGCGAAATACGTTCGCGGCCCGGACAATTATTTCGGAGGTCGGATATTATTCGTACACAACGTGAATTGAGCCAGTTGGGTTATTTCGATCCCGAAAAACTTGGCGTAACACCAACACCAAATCCTGCGAATGGTACAGTTGATATAGAATACCGCGTAGAAGAAAAGCCTTCCGATCAGGTTGAACTTAGCGGAGGTTGGGGCGGCGGCCGAGTTGTAGGCACGTTAGGTCTTTCGTTCAATAATTTTTCGATGCGAAATATTTTTAAACCTTCTTCGTGGAGTCCTTTGCCAACCGGCGACGGGCAAAAATTTAGTATTCGCGCGCAAACAAATGGCGTTTATTATCAGTCCTATAACGTTTCGTTTACGGAGCCATGGCTTGGCGGTAAAAAACCAAATTCGTTAACTGTATCAGCATTCCATTCTCTCTTTAATCAAACAGGATTAAAAAAGTACACAAAAGATACTGAAGGGAACAAAGTATTAAATCCGTTACGAAGCACTTTATCTATTACCGGCGCATCGTTAGGTTTCGGAAAAAGGTTAAAAAAACCCGATGATTTTTTCTCCTTGTATACTGAACTCAGTTATAATTATTACGAGCTTAATAATTACTTTGGTGTATTTGCCTTTGGCGATGGTTACTCCAACGATTTTAACGGGAAAATAAATATTACCCGTAATAGCCTTGATCAAACAATTTTCCCCAGAAATGGAAGTAACTTTTCGTTACTTGGTCAGTTTACGCCGCCGTATTCACTATTCAACGGAAAAAATTACGAAACAGCTACTGCTGCGGAACGGTTTAAATTTATTGAATATCAAAAATATAAATTTACTGCCGAGTGGTTTACGCAACTTACCAATTATCGGCCTAAAGGCGAAGGAAAAGAAGCGCGTAACCTTGTGTTGCGAACAAAAATTGGCTATGGTATTTTGGCCATGTATAACCGCAAAGTTGGTGTTTCACCATTTGAACGGTATTACATGGGCGGTAGTGGTTTGAGCGGATATCAAAATTTTGTTGCACGCGAAATTATTGCTTTACGTGGTTATTCCGATAATTCGGTGTCAAGTGTAAACGGCGATCCATTATGTGCGCGCTACACCATGGAGTTACGCTATCCCATTTCACTTAACCCACAAGCCACTATATTTATTTTAGGGTTTGCCGAAGCAGGTAACACGTGGGCGCGTTATAAAGATTTTAATCCGTTTCAGGTTAAACGAAGTGCAGGCTTTGGCTTAAGGGTATTTTTGCCAATGTTTGGTTTGTTGGGTTTAGATTACGGTTGGGGCTTTGATAATATACCGGGCAACCCAAGTTCGGGCAACGGTAAAGGACAATTTCATTTCACCCTTGGCGCCCAATTAGGGGAATTATAAAACAAATAATAAAACAAATTTTAATGAAATATTTAATTTTAAACAACATGAAAAAATCAATTGTTATTCTTCTTTTATTTTTAGGGACATCATCCATTTCTATTGCGCAAAAAATGGGTTACGTGGATAGTGATTATATTTTATCGCACATTCCCGAGTACAAAGCGGCGCAAGCCGAAATAGATAAAACTTCGGTTGACTGGCAAAAAGAAATAGAAATAAAATATGGTGAAATAGATAAGCTGTATAAAATTTACCAAGCCGAATCTGTTTTACTCACTGATGATATGAAAAAAAAACGCGAGAATGAAATCATCAATAAAGAAAAAGAAGTAAAAGAGTTGCAAAAATCACGTTTTGGTGTTGACGGTGAATTATTTAAAAAACGTATGGAGCTCGTAAAACCAATACAGGATAAAGTTTACAGCGCAATTAAACAAGTTGCCGAACGCGCGGGTTTAGCGTTTATTTTTGATAAAGCCGGCCAGGTTTCATTGCTATATTCTAATAGTAAGTACGATAAGAGTGAAGATGTGTTAACCTTTTTGGGATATAATAAAAAATAATCGCAACTTCGCGACGGTTAAAAATTAAATTATTAAAAAAAAATCAAATCATAAAATGAAAAACGCATTTAAAACACTTGCCATTGTTGCTTTAACCCTTGGCTCTATTACAGCTTTACAAGCCCAAAAAATAGCTCACATCAGCTTAGATTCTTTAATTACGATGATGCCCGAAAGTAAAACGGCTCAGGAAGTTGCGCAAAAATATTTAAAGGAACTCGAAACACAAGTTGCTACAATGGAAGGCGAACTTCAAACCAAGTACAAAGATTATATGGATAATCAGGATAAATATTCGCCTATTGTAAAAAACGCGAAGGAAGGTGAATTGCAGGATCTTAATAAACGCATTGAAGATTTTAAAGGACAAGCGCAACAAGATTATCAACGTAAATACGCGGAGTTATCAAAACCTATTTATGACAAAGCAAAAAAAGCGATTGAAACTGTAGCGAAAGAAAATAGCTACAAGTATGTTTTAGATACAAGCACAGGTAATATTTTATACACAGAGCCAGGTGATGATATTATCTTGCTAGTAAAAAAGAAATTGGATGCCATGCCTGCTGCTGTTATTCCCGGTGCTGCCGGAACATCAACTACACCAAAACCCGGAACAACTATGCCAAAACCTGGAACTACAAAACCTGCGGGAACTAAATAAGTTTAAAACTTTTATTTTATAGAATCCGGGCTTACTGTCCGGATTTTTTTTGCTTTTAACCTTATGATGTTGATAATCATTTTTGTTTGTTGTTTAAATAAATCATTTAATCGGCAAATTTGGTTAGAACACAATTTTGTGCAATGCAAAAAAACATTTTAAAATGAATAAGCTTAAACTTTTCTTTCTGTTAACAGCCTGTATAGTTAGTCGGCTGATTATTGCTCAGCAAAAGGATGTAAAGGAGGAAGCGGCTTTTAATTTTGATAACAGAAACTTTAAGGCGGCATACGATCTTTATGATAAACTTTACGCGCAAACGCCAAAAAATTTGGAATACAAATTTCGGCTAGGCGTGTCCTCAATCAATTATCCCGAAAAAAAAGCGCGCGCCATCGAAATTTTTGAAGATCTTAAAAAGGTAGACAAATCACCGGAAATAGATTATTATCTCGCTAAAGCGTACCATATAAATTATCGATTCGACGAAGGAATTACAGCCTACAATACTTACATCGCAACCAGGCGTGCAGGGAAAATAAAAGATGAGGATAAGATTTTGTTGCAGGATGCGGAACTCGGAATCATAAATTGCAACAACGGAAAATACCTTATTAGTCAAAAAATTATTGCAGACATAAAAAATATTGGGTTGCCAATAAATACTTCCGAGCTCGATGCCGTTCCCGTGATATCGGCTGATGAAGCAGTGATGATCTTTACTTATGCCGGTAAAAAAAGTACTGGTGGTTTATTAAATGACGAACTTAAATCCGACTTGGAAACAGGCTCATACCATGAAGATATTTTTATTAGTGTAAGAAAAAACGATTCAATATGGTCGGATCCAACCAGTATTGCACCATTAAACACAAAAGGGAATGATGCGGCAGTTGCATTATCGGCCGACGGGCAAACACTTTTTTCTTTTGTAAGCAACAATGATGCTGGCGATTTATTTACCAGTTCGCTTAACGGAGCCGAATGGAGTAAACCGGTACGTTTAAATAAAAATATTAATACGGTAGAGTGGGAGGGAAGTTGCTCATTATCATCCGATGGAAGGTTTTTATTTTTTGCATCGGAAAGGCCGGGTGGCTTAGGCGGAAGAGATCTTTACGTTTCCGAAAAAATTAATGGAGATTGGGCTCCGGCGAAAAATTTAGGGCCAAAAATAAATACAAAGTACAATGAAGATGCGCCTTTTATTCATCCGGATGGCATCACTTTATTTTTTAGTTCGGAAGGCCACAGAAGTATTGGCGGTTACGATATTATGTACTCTATTAAACAGGAAAATAGTTGGATAGAACCTTTAAGCATGGGTATTCCGTTAAATACAACTGAAGATGATCGTTTTTATGTAATAAATGCTAAAGGAGATCGTGGTTACTTTTCTTCTAACCGCGGAGGCGCAGGAGGAAAAGGCGGTCAGGATATTTATACGGTTGAGCCAGGAATTTTAGGTGAGAAGCCAATATTGGCTTTATTAAAAGGAAATGTTTATGTGGATGATGTTCCGAACGAAGCAAAAATTGAAGTAAACAAAAAACTTACAAACGAATCAATTGGGCCATACTATGCCAACGCAAAAACCGGAAAATATCTGATGGCTTTATCTCCCGGTAATGGTTATAAAATACGAATTACCGTTAGTGTGCCGGGTTATGATGCCATAGAGGAAGAAATTGATGTAGAAAAATTGACAAAATTTGTGGAGATAAAAAAAGATTTTTATATCTATTCAAATGCCTACGCGAATAAAAAAACTCAAAAATCGGTAAAATCAATTTTAGATAGTTTACTTGGCAATGTAACAAACGCTGAAAATTTTAAAAATGATGCCACTGTAAATAACGTTGTTGATGCTAATACCAAAACAAATGCCGCTACAATTGTTACACCAACATTAACACCATGCGACGGTGGTGCAGTTCCAGATTTTACAGCGCTGAAAGGAAAGTCCTTAAACATCATCGAAAATTATAATCAGTTATTAAACGTTGCAGGTAATACGTGTGCGCAAGGTTTGGTATTTAAAGTACAGATAGCAGCTTACAAATTTCCCGAAAATTATAAATACGATCATTTAAAGAATTTCGGTGCGCCGGAAATTGTAAATTATCCCGATGGCATTACGCGTTTCACACAACTACAATTTTCCACATTAAAGGAAGCGGAAGTAGCCCGACAAAAAATTATTACCAAGGGTCAGAAAGACGCGTGGATAACAGTGTTTATTAACGGTAAACGATATACCTTGGAAGAACTAATAATGGTAGACTTTTTGGCTAAAAGTATCAATTAGTTTTGAGTTATTCGAAGCATAATTCGTGGTCGTGTGTTTTAGTTTCAAAAAAACGTTAACGGTTTATGCAACATCGTTAACAAGTTCTAAATGCAGCATTAAGCAATTTATTATTTCTGATTTACGTTGTACCTTTATAAAGAATAGTTGTTAGGTGCCATGAACAAGATCAATTGGAATGATATAGCAGCGTTAGAATCAATTGCTAACCAGTGTATCAAAAAGGGTAGGGAAGTTGGCCAAGCACGCGCGGCGTTAAAAGCAATTTATGGGTACGATGTTAATTACAGTGATGAAGATGATGATTGTAAAACGCTAGAGAAAAAAAAGAATCCGGAAAATAACGATCACTCAAAATATCAGCCATAAAAAAAGATGTTTCAATTGAAACATCTTTTTTTATTTGGTAAGACCTCACAAAACACTAAACTGCTAAATTTATTAACAAAATTTGTATTTAATATTTATGTTTTAGTGATTTGATGTTAAATAATCACTTATGAAAAAATTAATATCCTCAATTACTTTGCTATTTTTTGCTTATGCTTTAAATGCCCAAACTATTCCTACTACAACGGTTACCGGATCATTAAAAATAAATGATTCATTAAGTGTATCAAATAACATTAGCGCTGCCGACGTTAAAGCTAATGGAGAGATAATTTCTAAAGACACTATGAGGGCGGAGAAAGATGTAAAAGTGGCTGGAAATGTATCAATCGCTGGCAAACTAGGTGTTCATGGCGTTACTGTTTTAGATGACGATTTATATGCTAAAACACTTAATATTGGGACTTTTGGGAATAGTGCACAAATAAATGCGGTTACTAACGGAGCGGCTCGGATCATTTATTTTTGGGCCAATCTCTAATCAATCAAGTGCTATAACTTGTATACCACCTTATATTAGCGGAACTACTATTGTCCCAGATCGAATTACAATCCCGCCCTTAAATTTAGTCAACATTAATAATCAACTTGATTTTAGAAACGATGGATTATCATCATATATTGAATATGGCCATAACAGTTCGGGTATTCCTCCGAGTCCTCAAAGCAGAGGGATACCTATTATAAATACTACTTGGCTAACTTTAAAAATTAATAGTTTATGTAGCGGTAATGTTGAACTTGGTTTTGGCGGAGGGATGGTAAGTACCGGTCAATATTTTGAGGTTGGGTTTCCTGATAGAAATTTTAATGTTGCCTGCAACATATACGGGAACGGTTTTAAAACCGGGCAACGTATTACCACGGATCATCCATTAGTTGCTGTGCCGGGGGTATAGATTTTATAATACTCAATTATTTGTAAATACTAATTTAACTCGTGCGTTTGCAGTAATGAATACGTCAACTAATGTCGCAGGGAAAGAAGTGTTTACCGTTTTTGGAGATGGAAGCATCGCATCAAGAATTGATGGTTCAAATATTAAAGCCGTATCGGTATTTAATACAACTTTAAATAAAGAAGTGTTCCAAATAAAAAATAATGGTGCCACCTATATTGGTGTAGAAAAAGTTAGTTCAGGCCCACATACGGATGCTATGTTAACTGTGGGAGGAAAAGTAGCCTGTAAAGAAGTTCGCGTGTTTAATAATACAAGCGGTTATTGGGCAGATTTTGTATTTGACAAAGAATACAAATTAATGCCGTTAATAGATGTTGAGAAATATTATAAAAATAATAATCATTTACCAAATATTCCAACAGCCCAACAAATCATGGAACACGGAAATGATTTAGCAAAAACTGATGCTTTATTGTTGCAAAAAATAGAAGAGCTAACAATTTACCTAGTACAACAACAGAAAGAAATTGAAGCACTTAAAAATCAAATTAATAGTAAGCAGTAATCAGATGACTAAATTTACCGGTATTTTATTTATGGTATTTGGAATTTTATTTTTTTCATGCAAAAAATACCCTGAAGACGGTAAATTGAGCCTGCATAGTGTACGATATAGGCTAACTAAGCACAAATGGATTTTAAAACAATATTTCGTGGATGATGTTGATTCAAGTAGTTACATTTATTCGTATATCCAAATAATTACTAATAAACATATCTACTGGAAAATGGAAAATGCAAAGTTATCTTTTCAGACCATCAAGCCCGATGGTTATAATAGTTCACTTATCGGATCATTTACTATTACGAATGATTATTCTAATGATTCAACATATATGCCCGGTGGCGTTTACTCAGGATTTGACTGGACAATACCTGACAAAAAAATTATAATTAAAATAAAAGATTATGACAAGTCTTCTAATTTTAATATTCCTCTTTTAGATCAAATAAATGAAAATAACGAATGGGAAATTAGAAAACTTACTGATAAGGAATTTGTTATTGAAACCATTGATTATAATGGAAAAAAACTAAAAATGAAATTTAATAATTTGTAAACTGACACTCAATATGAAACAAATAGCTTTAATTGCATTTCTTTTCCTTGAAATTTTGGTGCAAGGACAAAATTATACTGTGTTAAATGACAGATATTGGTATTACCGCACCCGTTTACGTAACGACTTTATGAGGGTCGGGTTAAATCATGGATGTAGTATCCCAATGGAAGAAAGGGGCGATGGTTACGACCCACAAAATCAAAATAGTAGCCATTTCAACTTTACTTTTTCTAATAATGCTGCAGATGGTGAACAAGCAAAATGGGGAGATGCGATGGGCGAGCTTGGTTATTATAGTAGGTATGTTGGCAATGGAATATCATTTGTTAATATTAAATAATCAAGAAACAGATAGTGTACGTTATGAACTATACTGTGCATTAGAAGCGCTTAACAGGATGGACTATTATGCCGAACCTTATCTTACACAAGCTTTGGCAAATGGCACTAATCCTCAAACTTTTAGTGCTGCCTACGATGGTTTTATGTTGCGAGATGATGTGCCGATTGATTTCATACAAAATAATATCAGTCACTTTAATTATTATAGAAATAAAGGATTCTGTAGTAAAGTAAAAATAAATACTGTTTCCACCTCTTCCGGAAATGGTGCTATTATGCAAGGACAATTTTATAAACCACCTGAGTATTATCCGAATGGTGTATTAAAGAAACCCGGACGTTATGAAGCAAATTATGCTGGTTCCTATATAAGTCAAGATAATTGGATCAATTGTTTAGTTGGGCTAGCATTAGTGCGAAAATTTGTTACGTCTGGGGTAAACTATAAAAATTTATCATTTTCTGACGGAAATGGCCCTAATATGAATCAAGAAGCTTTTTCTATAGCATTACGAGTAATGAATTTTTTTAAAGCAGATGCGAATTGGGCTTTAAAGTACCCCACTGGAACCTTTATAGGCAGCCATTGGGGAGGAATAGGTGCAGGACTTGCATTTGCACATGCAGAAGCCCTTAATAAAATAGATCAGAATAAATGGGGGCATTTTGTTTTCCCTCCTGGGTTATCATTTAATAATTGGTGCGAGTATAATGATTGGCGGCATGATGGTAGCGTATTGGTACAATTTTATAAAAATGTTATTATTATACCCTTAATGTACAATAATTATTTGCTTACTTCGCATGCTTCAGGTACGCTCGGCAATATTTATACTCAAAACCCGCTATTTATTTTTCCAAATGCAGAAACAGTATTTAAACTTGGCCAACTTTATCCTCTTTCCAATAATAACGACGTCGCGGTTCAAGTTTCCAATATTTCAGCAGTAGGTAATTGTGAATATACGTTTAGGGGTGTGGATACAAAATCACGGTTACAACTACATATTAATGCATTTGAAATATGGCACGCAGAGTTATTAAGAGTAGCTCTTCATGGCGAAGGTATTTGTCATACGACTGACTTGAATCAGAGTTATTTTAACGCGGCTGTAAACCTTATTAATAGCGCGCCTTGTTATGGGCCTGCTAGATGGGAAGAAAGTGGAGTTACGAGCACACACATAGAATGGGACACTCAAACAAGGCTCGATCATCCTGAAGCTAGAAATGGAGGTGGATGGCCTGGAGAATATAATGGAATTGATTATATGTTTTATCATAATCTAATTAACATAATTGATATCGAAAAAAATGGAATAAATGATAGCAAAAAATTAGTTGATTTTGGGCAGAGGCACATAACAACCTCGTATCCTACTTCCATTAATGGCCAAAACTGGGGCACTAACAACAAGCCGGCAACTGTTAAATCATTTGAATATATTGTCGCCGATAATTCTGTTAATACAAATGCCAACGTAACCTATTTGGCGGGTAAAGAGATTACGCTAGGAAACGGTTTTTCGGCAATTAATACGAATAGTTTTACTGCCGCTATCCAACAATTTGCTTGCTCAGAAATTATGAGTAACCCATTAAACCCGTCGGTTAACGCTAAAATTAGTAATACCACAACAACAGGTTCCAGTAGTTCAAAAGAAGCAATCTATCCTGATATGATGGCTACAAGTTATGAAACTGCTGTCATCCCCGCTAGCGATAATTCGGTTTCCTCGTCTTCAACTTATAGTCCGTCTTTGATACATGTCGATTCGCTTTATGCATATCAAGCAAACTTAATGGGTAACGGTGTTGTTGTGGAGATTGCTCCAAACCCCACAACTGGATTTAGTAAACTTTTTATTTCAAAACCAGAACTTATAAAATCAATTGATGTGATTGAACCCTTAGGTAAGCTAGTATTTACGTTAAGTACAGTTTCA
Source organism: Bacteroidota bacterium (assembly GCA_043737035.1). GTDB lineage: Bacteria > Bacteroidota > Bacteroidia > B-17B0 > Aurantibacillaceae > UBA4416. Next base: position 14,637 of record JAYTBK010000422.1, read on the forward strand.
TATTCAAACGAAATAGATTTAACCCATTTAAGCAAAGGAATTTATAGCGTGATACTTCGAAATATTGATGGAGAATTAATTACTAAAAAAATAGTTGTACAATGATAAATAGAATTAGTGCTTTGGTTTTATTTACATTCGTTTTGATCTTAACGAGTGCCACTGCTCAAAATAGGAGTATGGGTGTAATTTCCTATAAAATTGCTAGTATTGATACAGTAGTAAATAAAATAATAATTCAGGATAGTGCCTATTCGAAATTTTCTTTTAAACCTTATAAAACTAAGTGGGAAACTGGATTAGTAAATAGGAAGTCGTTTACCGAAACAATCCAAAATGAGAAAGATTATTATATTTTAATATCCGAATTTGGTTCTAAAACAGCTTATCACGGAAAGACTCCTGATAAAGAGAGTTTCAAAGAACTTTTGAATTATGCTGATACTTCATTACGTGTTATTAAAACGGATCTTAAAAAAACAATTGCCGGAAGATTATGTAAAAAAATAATATTGAATTTTGGAAAGGATATGCCGCCAATGGCTTTGTGGTATGATGATACAATAAAATGTAATTCACTTATACCAGGCGCAGGCGTAAAAGGACAAAATATTATGGGCCTGGTTTTAGAATATGAAGTGCCACAAAAAAACGGTAAAAATATAATTACAGCTGAAAAGATTAGTTTTGAAAATGTTGAAGATTCTGTATTCTCTCCGCAGTTAAAAGGTTACACGGTTACAGAATTAAGGGAATAGAAATTTTTAATGACGGATACACTCTTGATAAAATTAAATGAACTTAAGATGAAAACCGTTTTATATTTTTTACTGTCAACTATACTATTACTGGCATGTAATAAAACGCATGTTGATCCTAATGTTTCATTGGAGTTAAAAGAACTGTCCGAGCCTCTTTTTAGCATGGACTATGGTAACGGAATAGATTATCAAAGTATTAAAAGTAACCCGCTTACATTATTATCTTCGGGTGATTTAATTGTATCGTCCATTCAGGAAAATAGTACCATTGATAAATTGCAGATCACAAAACTAAATAGTGCAGGGAATTTGATATGGCAGAAAAATTTTGATCAGGGATATAATTTTAAATCCGGTAATTGTTTTGAAACAAGCAATGGACAGTTAATAGCGTTAGGAGCTTCTATTAAACAAAATAACTGGACTAATTCAAGCGTGTTTATTGCAAAATT
>JAYTBK010000423.1:0-15838 GCA_043737035.1 Bacteroidota bacterium
AAAACACCTTAAAGTGGTTGCAGAATGGTGCTTTACCAACAGATACCTGCAAAGCAATTTTATCTTACAAAGGTGTTTTGATGAAAAAGCATTTGCTTGATGGTGTAAAAAAAGGAGCATTAACTGAAGCCCAAGTTGAAGAACGTTTTTCAACATGGTTAGATTCAAAAGCAGGGAAAATCAATTCTAAAAAAGATGATTTATCGACCGGAGCTAAAAAAGCAATTGCTGACAAATTAAAAGCGGAAAGCACAGCGAAGGAAGCGAAAGCTGCTAAAGTTGCTGCGAAAAATGCACCGGTGGCCGAAGTTACTGCAACGGAAGAAACAGCTACAGAGGAAACAACAAATGCAAATCCTGAAACTGAAACACCAACAGAAAATACAGAAGCATAACTATTAATTTTATAAATTCTATAAAAAAATCCGACTTAAAATTAAGTTGGATTTTTTATGTGGTAAGATTTACTTTAGATATGGTGGAAAACAAGATCAATACATAAGAAACATTCTAATGATGTAATTTTCCAGTACACTTGAGCGTAGCAAAAGAGTTAATGTTTTGCAACTGCTTCTCAAACAAAAAAGATAGCCTTTGTCCGCTAAGTGCAAAGATTTTTAAATCAATTGGGCACACACATTGAGTTAATCATTTTACTTTACCTAACGCGTTTAACGCGTCTACTGCCGGCTCATAATTTGGTTTTAACTGAAGGCATTTATTATAATCCTCGTAAGCGCTATTTTTATTTTTTAGTTCATCGTAACAAACACCACGGGCAAAATACGCTTCGGCATATTGCGGTTTTACTAATATGGCACGGCTAAAATAATCGAGTGCCGTTGCAGCATCTTTTTTAACTTGCAATTCAATTGCGCCAATATTATACATTGCATGTTCATGCAACGGATCAATTTTTAAAACCTCGGTATATAATTTAATAGCGTCATCCATTTTGTCGAGGTCCTGTAATAATTTTGCCTTGGCATAAAGCGCCTCAGCCGTTGGCTTTATTCGGATGGCATTGTCGTAATATTCGAGCGCTATGGTATTTTTTCTTGCGCCATAAATTATTCCCATATCCAAAAAAGCATTGTAGTTTCTGTTGTCTTGATCAATAGCGGTTTCCAAACTCGAAATTGCTTTTGCAGTGTCGCCCGTTTCCCTATAAATATTTCCCTTTAAAAGATACGCTTTCGCCAGATTTTGATTTATTTTCAACGCTTTATTAATGGCGGCAAAAGCATTCTCATATTGCTTCACATAAAAATAAAGTTCCCCTAATTTTAGCAGACCGTCGGTGTTTTCAGGAAATCTCCGTACAATTTTTTCAAGAGTTTCTTTGGCATTGCGGGTTTCATTAGCGGCAAAAAAAATATCGGCTTCGGTTAAATAAAAATCAACTTTATTACTATCAATTTTTACAGCGCGTTTAGCATCGTTTATGGCTTCTGTAAGTTGTTTTAAATTTAAATAAATAATAGCCCTTTCGTTGTAGAGTGAAGGGTTATTTGCATCATTCAATATTTTTTTATTAATTACTTTTAGTGCGGGAGAATTTAAAACATCAACCAATGAGTCGGCTCTTTTAGTTTCAGCAGTTTCCATTCCATCTTGCGGTGTGCAAGCATTGCATAATAAAATCACAGAAAATAAAAAAAGTATTTTAAAAGATTTCATTTTATCGTTTAATGAAGTGAATTTTATTTTAAAATTATAGATCATTTGCGGATGCAATCAGTTCGGCCACATCCATCACTTTGGTTTGTTCTTCTTTGTTAAAATGCTTAACGCCATCTGTCATCATTGTGTTACAAAACGGGCAACCAACGGCAATCACATCGGGGTTATGCGATAATGCTTCTTCCGCTCGCTCTACGTTAACTTCTTTGTTACCATTTTCCGCTTCTTTAAACATCTGTGCACCTCCAGCGCCGCAGCACAATCCTTTTTCGCGACTACGTTTCATTTCCGCTAGTTCGACATCTAATTTTTTAATTATATTTCGTGGGGCTTCATACACATCATTGGCCCGCCCAAGATAACAGGGATCATGAAAAACAATTTTTTTTCCTTTAAACTTGCCTCCCTCAACTTTCAATTTGCCTTCGTCAATCAATTGTTGCACTAACTGAGTATGATGGATTACTTCATACTTTCCACCTAACTCAGGATATTCGTTTTTTATCGTATTGAAACAATGCGGACAACCGGTAACAATTTTCTTTACGTCGTAACCATTGAGTATTGTAATATTTTGCATCGCTTGCATCTGAAATAAAAATTCGTTTCCGGCACGTTTTGCGGGATCGCCCGTGCAAGATTCTTCAACACCTAAAACTGCAAAATTTGCACCTACATGATTTAAAATACGCACAATGGCCTTGGTAATTTTTTTTGCCCTATCATCGAAACTACCAGAACAACCCACCCAAAAGAGTATATCAGGAACTTCGCCATTCGCAATTTTTTCCTGCATTGTCGGAACTTTTAATGCTTCCATAGTGTTTTTAATTAATCCTCGTTAGTATCAAAACTGTTATCTACCTACTTAAAATTGTTATTGTTCATGTATCCAATTAGCACGGTCGGCAGGACTAAATTGCCACGGTGCTCCATTATTTTCCAAGTTAGTAAACATTCCATTTAATTCGTTTGGTGCTGAACTCAGTTCTAAAACAAGTTGCTGCCTCAGGTCCATAATAATTGCAAGCGGATCAATATTTACCGGGCATTCCTGCACACAAGCGTTGCAGGTTGTGCATGCCCAAATCTCTGCGGGTGTCACGTAATCGTACAACAATGATTTTTTATCATCTACAAAAGTGCCCTTATTTAAATCCATATTTTTTCCAACTTCTACAAGCCTATCGCGTGTATCCATCATTATTTTTCGAGGGCTCAATAACTTACCGGTTATGTTGGCAGGGCAAACTGCAGTGCATCTGCCACACTCTGTACAAGAATAGGCATCCAACAATTGTTTCCAGTTTAAATCAACAACATCCTTAGCGCCAAATTTAATTGCAGCGTTTGGATCGAGCACCGGTTGGTACGAAGGATCGAAGTTGGGTTTTACGACATCCGTTACTTCAAACAAATTTTCAAATTTTCCTTTTGGGTTAAGGTTAGAAAAATACGTATTGGGAAAAGCTAATAAAATGTGTAGATGTTTTGAAAAAGGCAAATAATTTAGGAATGCAAATACCATAGTTATATGTCCCCACCAACCAACGCGCTCTACCATATGCAAAGCGCCGTCCGACATTCCGCCAAAAAATAACGGGCCAATTACGCTGCTAATGGACAATCCTAAAGATCCATCGCCAAGATTTTGCGCGTGTGAAAGGCCGCGGGAATAAAGCACTTCATCGGCGCCATTCATCATAAAAATAAAACAGATTAATGCAAGCTCACCTATCAAAATTAAATTTGCATCGAGTTTGGGCCATCCATTCAATTCACTTTTTACAAGTCTGGGAATCCTTAATAAATTTCTACGTGATAAAAACGCGATGGTTCCAATAAAAGCAAGCACCGAAAGAACCTCTATAAAACTCACTATAAAAGTATAAAATCCACCGAGTGAAGATCGAAAAGCCCTGTGATGGCCCGTTACACCATCAAATACAATTTCAACTAATTCGATTTGTGTAATAACGAAGGCAACATATAAAAACAAATGGAGAATTGCCGGAACCGGACGCGTAAACATTTTTTTTTGTCCGAGAGCTACTAAAGCCATTACTTTAATACGCGTTGTTTTATGATCTTTAATAGAAATATCTTTACCTAATAAAATATTACGACGGATCTTTTTTGCGTTTATAAAAAAGATGGCGCTTCCTGCAATAAAAAATAAAATAAAAATTATTGAAGCTATCATAAATTAATTTTATGGTTTAACGGTTTGCTTTTCGTCATCTTTATGCCTGTCTTTTGAACCAAAAACAGAAATATGAATGTATCTTCCCGGACGCGCTTTCAAATCCAATAATAACTTATCGAGATCCGCACTTGCCGAGGTTAAATTTTTATAGAGAGAATCATTTTTCACTAATTTTCCTAAAGTTCCGTTTCCATTGTTTATTTGAGCCATAACTTCACTGAGTTCTTTCAACGTTTTATCGGCATTGTTAACCGCACTTTTTAAATTTGATTTTGCCAAACTATCGGACATTATACTAAAATTGGTAATGATGTTACTGATTTTGGCTTTATCGTTATCAAGCATTGCTGCAAGACTATTTAGTTTGGATAATATAGAAGAAATTTTTGTTTTTTCTGATGCGATAAGGTCATCGAGTTTATAGGCGGTTTGCTCAAGACTCTGAATTGCGCGTTTAATGCTTTCGAAAGATTTATCTAAATTTTCACGTGTTTTGTTGTTAAGAATGCCGCTCACAACTGTCATCACCGAATCCATTGAAGAGATTAACCCTTCCGCTTTTTTTTGTAATGGGGCTAGCTGTTTGCTCACTGCCGTTTTAATTCCCTCTTCCGATTCCGCCAACAACGTATCGCCTGATTTTACAAATTCAGTATTTTTACTATAAATTAATTCAACAGCTTTACTACCCAATAAATCTGAGCTTACCGCACGCGCCATAGAGTGTTTGGGTATCTTAACGTCTTCGGTAAGTAAAAACTTAACCAATACTTCGTATTTACCTGCTTTGTTTTGGATAAGGGAAATATCGTTTATCTGCCCAACTTTAAATCCATTTACCAAAAGCGGATTGGCCTCAATTAACCCATCAATTTGCGGATAAACAGCATACAAAAAATATTTATGGCTGAATAAGTTGCTTCCTTTTAAATAATTAAACCCGTAAATAAACAGTGCAATGGCAGCGGTAACTACAACACCAATTTTCAACTCTTTTGTAATCTTCACAATACTTTTTTGAAGTGACTAATATAGGGTTTTTTTATCACTATAAATGTCGTATTTGAGGGTTGATTATATAAAGAAAAAGTGCCATCCTCGCGTACGTTAGGTAAACAACTCAGCGATTTGTGTGACAATTGCAATTGAAGATGATCATTACTCAATTAATTTGATGGAATTATATATTATGTACGATGCCTTTATGATTTGTTGTACCCGCGCTCTATTAACACCAGTGCTTTATACATAATACATTATATAAAACTTGCCGTTTAGCGCTTTTGCCCGACGTTCAAAATAAATCATTTGGTGGTTATAGTAATCGTTTCGCAAATAAGAAAATACTGCTGAAGCCCAACTTAGTAAATAAGTTTCAGATTTTAATTCTATAATTTTACAATTGTTTTTATACATATTACTCACTACTTTTCTAAATACGGTGTCTCCGAAAAATTACATCACTTCCATTGAAGTATGTCCTGAAATCCTATCGATAATTTTTGGGAATTCAACAATTGCAAATCCAACATAAAAAGCAGTATCGCTTTCATAGTAGACAACTTCGTTACCACAATAACTATAAAAATCATGGGCGTACGATTCCCTAGTAATTTTGACGTTAAAAAGTGGGGTTTTAATTTTAACACTCCATTTTAAAAAGTCAATCATTTTAAAAACAATTTTGCAATTCTCATCTGGCGACAGGCAGCGCCTTACTGTAGTTTTTAAGGTGTCGATCCTTAATGCCTTTCGAAATTATTCTCGTTCGACTTACCACAGTTTGTAAAGCCTAAAATAATTAATATGTAATCCCCCATTCTCACAACTTAATTACCCGTTAACCATTTAATTCAACAATTATTCTACCACAAGCTTTTTTGTAAATACGGAATATCCATTTAGGACAGTAATAAAATACATTCCGGTTTTAAGTTTGGTATTGTTGCCGCAGTTAATAACCATGTTTTTTTGTGCGGTTTCTGTTGCTTCGATCAATTCCACTATTCCTCCAAATAAATCGCTGATTAAAATTTTTGTGATCAATTGGTTTTCATTTGAAATTGTAAAAAAATCGTGAGCAGGATTTGGGAAAAAATTTAAGCTGTTATCGCGTGTTTCGTTATTAATTCCTGTACTGCCGGAAATATTAATATTATCAACGTAAACATTCATTGCTCCGCCAATGGTATCACGCGTATACATAAATTTAAATCTCACATTGGGCGATCCGCCTATAGCGGATAAATTTACGGTTTCACTTCGCCAGTCGGCAAAAACAGGATAAAACGGATTGGCTGCCGCACTTGTGGTAATTAACCCTAAACCTGATTTACTATAAATTTGTAGCCACGTTACTTCGCAATCGGTAGAAGCCAAAACTTTTAAATTATTTACGTGATTTAGATTTACCTCAGCAGCCGCAAGTTTAAAAGTTAATTGCGCAGTAGTAACATTTGACAGATCAATAATGGGGCTGATCATAGAAGCAATTGAACGACGCGTATTATTTACCGACGGTAACTTAGCGCTAAAACTTCCGCTGTAGGCTGCATCAAAAGATTGTTCCCAATTTGCTCCGCCGCTAGAATTAATTACACCCCAATTATTATTTGGAAGGGCCGCCGTTTCAAAACCATCGTTAAAGTTAGTAATGTAGGCTGCCGTTCCTGTTGTTACCGTAATTAAATTTGTTTTACTAATAGGTGATGATGTACCCGCAGAATTTGCCGAAGAATAGGTAACCGAATAAATGCCCGGTGTGTTGTAAACCACTATAGGAGCTGAAAACGTAGATGTTGCAGGAACGCCGCCCGGAAACGACCAATTAAATACAGTTGCTACACCGTTGTTCGACGCGTCATAAAAAATAACCGGCGTATTAATACATGTTTTTAAGCGGTTAGATTTAAAATCGGCAATGGGCACACACGTAGTTTGCGGATTAATAACACCGGTAGAAATTAAATTAGTGTTGGTATTTAAATTATCGCGCCCGGAAGTTGGATCGAGTAATGTAAACTGCATGTTTAAAGCTTGCTCTTGCGTAAACATTTTATTACAATAAGAATAATCCATATAATTTTGAAAATTTTCGCTCACACCCGGATTACAAATTTGATATGATGATGGATCTAACGGATCAGGACAACTTAAAAATCCTTGTGTGGTTGGCGTATCCGAAACAAAATCATCGCCAAAACAATTCGTAGCCGCGCTGTTATTATAACCGAATACATGAGCCAAACTTAACCAATGGCCAACTTCATGAGTTAGTACACGCGATAAAAAATAATTTCCTGTACCAACCGAACCAAAATAATTATGTAAAACAACAATGGCATCGGCAGGATCGCCCGCAGGAAAAGTTCCGGGAAAATAAGTGTAACCCGCGGCAGAAAAACCATTGCTTAATGTGATGGATTTTACAACATATACATTCATATACTTTGTTGGATCCCACGTATGTTGGTATAAAGTTGGCGAAGAATCATTCCAATCGGTATCGGTATCGTAGTGATGTATAATTCCGTTTGTACAATTTCCAAGAGGATCAATTGTTGCCAGCGAAAATTGAATTTTTGTAGAATCGGCCAGTGCTTTAAATTCAGGGATTATCAAAGCAGTGTCCGGATTTTGTTTTGCGAAGTCGCGATTTAAAATTCGCACCGCATCTTTCACTTGCGCATCCGAAATATTTTCTTGGCCGCTAATGTGCAAAACATGAATTACTAACGGAATTGTATATGAAGAATTTACCGATTTTTGTGCCGATAGTTTACTCAGGTCAAATGGTTTTGTTCGTGGTTTTAACTCAGGATGCAGCGCGTAATGCTTTGCCATAATTTGATCGGTAGCGCAATGCATTTCTTGTTGTGCGAAATTACAAAAGCTTAAAAACATTGAAGTAAGCATCAAAAAATTTTTCATACTATATTATTTAAAAAGTTACCGGGGATTAGAATCCTAAAGTTTTTCAAAGGAAACTTTAACCAAGTTAGAAAAATAAAATGGAAAAATAAAATTGCCTATTTCTTTTCAGCATTAACTTCTCCTGTTTTTTTATTATAGCCAAACGGACAATGTTTACAGCCGTTTTTACAACAAAAACCACGTTTTAGATGGAATTTTTCGGTAAAAATTACATAACCTTCTTCGCTGTAATAAAATTCGTCGGGCTCTAATTCTTTTTTAAACATTTCATATAAAGGTATTAAATTTATCATTTCAACTTTTCAAAATTTTGATCGGCCAAAATCCTCCAATAGAAAAACTTTCGTTTGAAGATTATTCGATTTCGGTTTTACGACTCGATAAAATCCATTCCGAAGTATCGGGCAACAAATGGTTTAAACTAAAATATAATTTAGAGGAAGCCAATCATTTACGTAAAAATTTAATCATCACGTTTGGCGGAGCATTTTCTAACCACATTACTGCAACAGCAGTCGCGTGCCATTTGTTTAATTTAAAAAGTTTGGGAATTATTCGTGGTGAAGAAAGTGCAAAAAATAATTCCACTTTATCGGTTGCACAAAAACACGGAATGCAATTGGTTTTTGAAACTCGCGAACAATACAAACAAAAACATACGGATGATTACTTTCTAAAACTACAAACCGAATATCCAAATGCCTACATTATTCCGGAAGGTGGAAATAATAGTTTGGGCGTTAAAGGATGCGCCGAAATATTAAGTCCACAAACAACTACATTCGATTATATATTTTGCGCGTGCGGTACTGGCGCTACTTTAAAAGGATTGTCGAACTCGTTAGCGGTTACACAAAAACTATTTGGCATTAATGTCTTAAAATATAATAACGATTTAATTTTGCCCCAAACAGAAATATTAAATTCGTACCATTTTGGAGGTTATGCGAAACACAACTTGGAATTAATTGAATTTAAAATCTGGTTTGAATCGAAATTTCAATTTGAATTGGATTATGTTTATACGGCAAAAGCTTTTTATGCTGCTTTTGACTTACTAAAGAAAAATGTACTTTGCACAACAGATAAAATTTTACTAATTCACACGGGCGGCTTACAAGGCAACCGTTCCTACGAGCAACGCTATAACCTAAAACCAAGCCGCCACGTAAACGAAATCCAGGGATAAACCTGGCGCGGATCACTAAATATGGCTGATTTTGTGGTAACTTTTACAAAACCAAAACCGAGTGCCAAACTGCTCACCGATTTTTGTCGGCGACTTCTAAATATGCCATTTTGTATTTGAAAGCTTAACCCTTCCGTTCCACCCAAAACCATATCGGTTCCATATCGGATTCGTGGGCCGAAAAAATATTTTAATTCGGGTTTTAAATCATGGTAATAATTTACATCGATACCCGTAATAAAATTTACGCCGCGGTTGCGTTTAACGGGTGTTGCACTTCCTGTGCCAACGCTATTTGTACCGGTGTTTGCCGAAAATTCGGCCAGTGCTCCAAACGAATCGTAAGTTAAACTAAACGGAACTAAAATACCGATGGATTTGTTGCTAACCAATCGTTCGTACGAAAGTGTCAGCCGCCCTAAAACTAAATCGGGAATATGAAAACCTAAAATATTATCGGATAAATTTTCTTCGCGGGCTTTCCATTCTTTCATTTTGCGTTGTTTACGCTGATCACGTGTTTCGACAATCTCTTCGGGCTGAACAGTTAACGTAGGCGCACCAAATGTATAAATTTCACCTGTTTTATATTCTACCAACAAAACTTCGGTTTTTACAATAAGTTTTAGCGGCGAGTTAATTATGGAGTCGCGGTAGGTAATTGTGGTTTCGGAAAGAGCGATGATCTTACAGTTTATCACTGTATTATTTTTGAGAAATAATCGGTCCTGCGCAACAAATTGTAGAGCGGAGAAAAATAATGATATTAAAATAAAAATTTTCATCGCCTTAAAATCTATATCCAAAACAATAACCTAAATACATTTTTGGCGCGTAAGTAGGGCGCTTAACAGATCCATTATTTTGATAAACCGGAGCGCCAAGAGAGGCAAATAATTTAAAATTAAAATTTGGCGTAATTCTATAAAACCAGCCATTACTGATCATCAAAGCAAATTGCGATCCTTGTTTTACGGTAGATAATGATTGTCCATTTACCATTGTTATATCATTAAAATCGTAAGTCATATATTTTGTCAAAACACCAACAAAATATTGCACACGCCGTGTATTGCGCGGCATAAAACTAACGCCTAAACCACTATCGTATTTTTTTTTGCCGTAGCCAACACCATCAATAATCGGATTATTTAAATAAACCATGCGCGGGTTAAAATTGTATCCACCTAAAAATGATATACACAACCTGCTATCCAATAGATCCCTGTCGTAAATAAGCGTTACGTCGCCGTTGCATAAAGCAAGAGCGTTAATTGAAATTAAATTTTTGTTGAGATAATAAAGATTTAGTTTTTTCTTTTTCTCATTAATTTTTTTCGTCTGGACTTCGGTAGATTTTGGTTGAAGCACCGGCGGATTTTTATTTATTATTTGTACTGATCCGTCCGAAAAACAAATGAGAACAATTTCAGTTTTAGAGATAACATAAGTTGGGCCGTCAACATTTGCAAAATCTTTATATTTTACATCTTTTAAATTTAACTCCAACACTTTTGCCGTTATTTTATTTCCTGTAATTGTATATAAAATATCCTGCGCAGGCAGCCAACCGGCAAACCAAAGAAAAAAAGTAAAGAAAAATATTTTACGCATCATTTTATTCACGATTATAAAAGTATACATTATTAAACAACTTTGAATTCAAAAATAAGATGTGAGCCCTATTACTTACTGATAAGCGCCTGTTTATACGGTAGCCGCTTTTAGATTTTATGACGTATTTTAAGTAAATTTATACGCAGATTTAAAGCCGATGATCAAATTAAAAAATTACATAAATGGAGAATTAGTAGACCCTATTTCCAACCAATATATCGATAATTACGATCCATCACGAGGAACCGTATATTCGTTTATACCCGATAGCGATGGACGCGACGCCGAGCTTGCAATAATCGCTGCCAAAGAAGCATTTAAATTGTGGAGTGTTACACCGAAAGATACGCGGTCGGCTTTTTTATTAAAAATTGCATCTTTAATTGAGGAACAATTACACCAATTGGCTGTTGCCGAAAGTGTCGATAACGGTAAGCCATTGCACCTGGCAAAAACCGTAGATATACCAAGGGCCGCAGCAAATTTTCATTTTTATGGGACAGGCATTTTACATTATGCCGCGCATTCGCATAGTATGGAAGATACAGCTATTAACTACACACTTCGCCAGCCTGTAGGCGTTGCAGGATGTATTTCACCGTGGAACCTTCCGCTTTATTTGTTTAGTTGGAAAATTGCTCCGGCATTGGCCGCCGGTTGTACAGTTGTGGCAAAACCTTCGGAAATTACACCAATGACCGCTTTTTTGCTATCTGAAATTTGTGTAAAAGCGGGTTTGCCAAAAGGTGTTTTAAATATAGTTCATGGTTACGGCCATAAAGTTGGAAACGCTATTGTAAGTCATAAAGACGTTCCTTTAATTTCTTTTACCGGCGGCACTAAAACAGGCGCAAGCATTGCGACCATTGCGGCGCCACTGTTTAAAAAGCTTTCGCTTGAATTAGGTGGAAAAAACCCAAACATCATTTTTGCCGATTGTGATTATGACAAAATGCTTTCAACTACCATGCTATCATCGTTCGCTAACCAAGGGCAAATTTGTTTATGCGGGTCGAGGATCTTTGTTGAACGAAGTCTTTATCAAAAATTTAAAGCGGATTTCGTAGCCAAAACGCAAAAACTCGTTATTGGTGCGCCTTTAGACGAGAAAACAAAAATTGGAGCGGTGGTGTCCAAATCACACCTAGAAAAAATAATGTCGTACATTGAATTAGCAAAGCAGGAAGGCGGTACTATTTTATGCGGAGGCAGGCAGCAAACCATTAGTGGCGAATTTGAAAACGGTTATTATTTGCAACCAACAATTATTGAAAACTTAGCGTACGATTGCCGAACCAACACGGAAGAAATATTTGGTCCGGTAGTTACAATTATGCCGTTTGACGCGGAAGAAGAAGTTTTAGAATATGCAAATTCTACGCAATACGGCCTGGCATCGATATTATGGACACAGGATATTACTAAAGCGAACAGAATGGCAATTAATTTACATTCGGGCATTGTGTGGGTAAATTGCTGGTTACTGCGGGATCTAAGAACGCCATTTGGAGGAGTAAAATCTTCCGGCGTAGGCCGTGAAGGTGGATTTGAAGCACTTGACTTTTTTACAGAACCAAAAAATGTGTGTGTCAAGTTAAAGTAGAATGATGTTCATTGCCCAATGTATTTGTATTAAGTATGTGTTTAAAATTGTTACACACCCCGACTTAATTCAAGGAACAAAATACTAGGGATAATGGACAAACCAATAATTAAATAAATAAAAGAATGTTAGAAAACGCAGGTCGCACAGAGTTGACGGAATTAGGAGAATTTGGTTTAATAAATCATCTTACCGAGCACGTAGAGATATACAACGATACTACCATAAAAGGAATTGGCGACGATGCAGCGGTTATAAAATATAATAATGAAAAATCAACGTTGTTAAGTACTGATATGCTTGTAGAAGGTGTTCACTTTGATTTAAGTTATGTGCCACTAAAACATTTAGGCTATAAAGCAATCGTAGTAAACTTATCTGATATATGCGCTATGAACGCCACACCAAGGCAGTTAACTGTTAGTATTGCAGCTTCTAATAGATTTTCGGTAGAATCGTTGGAAGAATTATATTCGGGAATGTTGTTCGCATGTAAAAATTATAATGTAGATTTAGTTGGCGGCGATACTACCACTTCAACCAGCGGATTAATTATAAGCATTACCGCAATTGGTGACGCTAACGAAAACGATATTGCGTATCGCAATGGTGCAAAAGAAAAAGATTTACTTTGTGTAAGCGGAGATTTAGGTGGGGCTTACATGGGTTTGCAGGTTTTAGAAAGAGAAAAATTCGTATTTAAAGATGATCCGAAAATCCAGCCTGATTTAATTGGATTCGATTATATTTTGGAAAGGCAGTTGAAACCGGAAGCGCGTGTTGATATTATTGAATTATTAAAATCATTAAACGTTAAGCCAACGAGTATGATCGATATCAGCGATGGACTAGCGTATGAGCTTATACACATTTGCACCCAATCTAACGTTGGTTGCGATCTTTATGAAGATAAAATTCCGCTAGATCCTCAAACATTTGACACTGCTCGTGAATTTGGTTTAGACCCAACGGTTTGCGCCCTGAGTGGCGGCGAAGATTATGAATTATTATTTACAGTGCCAATGGACGACTATGACAAAATTAAAAACCTTCCCGATTTCACTATTATTGGGCACATCACACCAAAAACGAGCGGTATAAATCTTATTGCCAAAGCCGGAACATCACACCCAATTAAGGCGCAGGGTTGGAACTCTTTTAAATAATTTTTGTAATTTAGTTAGATGATTAAACGTGCTTTTATTTTGTGTTGTTTTATTTTTTTACTCTTCTCTTGCGACATTCGTAAAAGTAGCGTCAATGGAAAAGTCGTAAATAAGTCTACGGGCCTCGGCGTTGATAATGTTTTAGTAAATTTTATTGAATGCAAAACCAACGGAGAAAATTGTAGCGAAGTTGTAATAGGGCAAATTTATACTTCCACCTCGGGAGAATTTATTATTACAGAAAAAATGGCCTCCAAAACAAAAACAAAATGGCTTACCGTAACAAAAAACGGAAAGAAATTAGCTCAAAAAGATAATGTTGGGTTAAACGATAAAAATTTGATAATTGAAGTAGAACCTTAATTTAAATAAATGGATAGTAACGATAAATCAATTCAGTCATCACAAGCACCGGAGCCGGTAGGCTTGTATCCACATGCTCGTAAGGTGGGCAATTTATTATTTTTAAGTGGCGTTGGGCCTCGCGAAAAAGGCACTAAAAAAATTCCTGGAGTTAACCTAGACGAGAATGGAAATATTGTTTCTTATGATATTGAAGCGCAATGCCACGCTGTTTTTAAAAATGTAAAATATATTTTAGAAGACGCCGGTAGTGCTTGGGATAAAATAATTGATGTACAGGTTTTTTTAACCAACATGAAAGATGATTTCACAATCTATAATAAATTATGGGCTCAGTATTTTAGTGAAACTCCCCCTTGTAGAACGACTATTGAAATAAATTGTTTGCCTACTCCAATTGCTATTGAGTTAAAAGTAATTGCTTCAATTTAAGTTTTTGTAAAATTAATTCCACGCAGAACGCTTTACATTTCCTTGGCACAAATATATTTACTGTGTCTTTGGAATTTTAAATTGGTCAATATTAATCAATTAAATAAATTTTCAAACAAGGTTTCTAGTTTAAGCCTTTGTGGAACAGTTTTCACATATTTAAATCAGAACTGGCAGATGGATCAATGTGCATTTTCACTGCCCTTAAACCCGAAAGATAAAAACGATCTTCATTATTTATTTGATGCTTTCGCGTCCCAGCTGTACTATTTTACTTTAAGTATTGTTGAGATAAAGAGTTTGGCCGATAAGATGCTTATTGAAAGTATCCTTAAAATCTAAAACAATAACGATGGAGTTAATATAATTCAGCGCACGCCATTCATTTCCTTGTTACAAAAAGTTTCGGCCACAATCGTTGAACAGATTGATTTTTCTCCTCGCCTAATTTCTTAATTAATCAATGTTGTAAAGGTCGTTTTTTAAGCATACCTCCCTTTGTATCCTTCACGCTATTCATTACTACAAAAGCATTGGCGTCAATTGCTTCAATTTCCAATTTCAGTTTATGAAGTTCTAATCTTGTAACAACCGTGTAAATAATATCGATATTGTTGCCCTCTGTTTTTTTAGTGAAGCCTCGTTTGCCGCAATAAACGGTTACACCACGTCCCATTTTTTCAATAATCATTTTCCTGATTTTTTCGCTTTGCGATGAGATGATTGTTACACCCATATATTCTTCTATTCCCTGAATAATAAAATCGAGCGTTTTTGATGCCGCTAAATATGTTATCATAGAATATAAAGCTGTTTCTAAGGATAAAAAATAAGCCGCGCCCGAAAAAATAATGACGTTAATTCCAATAATAATATCACCCATCGTAGCGCTAAATTTTCGACTCAAATAAATTGCGAGTACCTCGGTACCATCAATTACTGCTCCGCCCCTAACGGTTAGCCCAATACCTGAGCCAAGAAAAAAACCACCAAAAATTGCAACAAGAAGTTTATCATGGGTAACCTCCGGAAAATGTATTCCCGACATACAAATGGCCAACCCCGTAATTGCAAATGCTGTTTTTAGTGCAAATCGTTTACCCATTATATTATAACCAAGCGCGATAAAAGGAATGTTTATAAAAATAATTAAAAGTGATAACGGTACAAAAGTAATTTCGGCAATGAGCAGTGAAATTCCGGTAGCACCACCATCAATAAAACTACTTGGCAACAAAAAACTTTCGAGCCCAAACGCTGCAGAAAATATCCCGCTGATAATTAAAACGCCGTCTTTAATACCACGATAAGTGCTAAGCCTCAACTCTCGGTAACCTTTTGCTATTTCAAAAGATGAATATTTCTCGCGGCTTACATGACTTTTTGATTTAAGCACGTGTTGCACTATTATTTTATTAAGAAGCGAGTTCATACGTTAATTTAGGTAACAATCTGCAATATAAACCATACCCGCTTAAATAGCAAGACAGGACTTTGTTATTAAAGGCATCAGATTTTAAACCTTACCCATCTAATCAACCCAATCTAATTTTATGATCTTGTTACATCTTATTACATCCTAACAAAAATTTATTGATCCAATTGTAGAACTCATTTTAAAAAATAATTTCGCCGCTCACTTCACT
>JAYTBK010000424.1:0-2928 GCA_043737035.1 Bacteroidota bacterium
AAAAACATTCGAAGCGATTGCAATTCCAAAAACATATCCTACCGATTGCCAAGTTGCAAGTTTTACCTTGTCGCCCGAAGTAGGTGCAAGTTCTGGTAACAAAGCGTTGTATGGAATGATGTATGTAGTTGAAGCAACATAAAATCCAATTAACGATAAAGATAACCACGCAATATTTATAGCCGACTGGTATTTATGGATTGGAAAAAATATAAGGCAACAAAATATTAGTGAAGGCAGAATTGCTTTTTTCATTAAAGGAATTCTTCGTCCATGGGGATGCATACTTTTATCGCTTATCTGCGCAATGTAAGGATCGTAAAAGGCGTCGATGAGTCTTCCGCCGGCCGTAATAATTGCAATCACATTAAGAAAACCAAAAATTGCTATTTGCGTGATTAATTTAGGTAAACCACTTGTTTCGGGTGGTACATATAAATAAACTAGTATTACACTAATTAAATTTATCATAATGCTCCAACCCATCATGCCAAAAGCATAAGCAATTTGTTTAGAATGGGGCAATGCTTTACGGTTCATCAATTTATTATCCATCAGTAAAATTGTGGAAAATTTTCTACTTAGCTCTTAAAAAAAATAAAAAATTATATCTTTTAAGCGTTTAATTTAATTTGTTGCTGGTATTGATTTTTATCTATTAAACTAAAGTTTGTACCATGAAGACGAATTCTATTCCCACAATTGAAAAAATCACTTCTGATGAGTTTATTCAAACATATTTAAAACCGCAAAAACCAGTTGTGATAAAGAACCTTACCAACAATTTTCCCGCGGGTAAAAAATGGACTATGGACTATATAAAAAATTTCTGTGGCGATGTAATTGTTGATGTGTTTGACAATAGAAACAGCAATAAAGGTTCGGCGTTTACGCAGCCCGATTTAAAAATGCTCTTTAGCGAATATGTAACTACGATTGTGGAGAACAAGCCAACAACGTTGCGTATGTTTTTATTTAATATGTTTAAATGCAAGCCCGAGCTCAGAAAAGACTTTCCTTGTCCGGAGTTTTTTGGAGGCATTTTAGGAAAAATGGGATATATGTTTTTTGGGGCAAAAGGAATTAAGGTTCGTATTCATCAGGATATTGATATGTCGAATGTTTTATTGACACAATTTCAAGGTAAGAAGAAAGTTGTGTTAGTGTCACCCATTTATTCTGATCTTTTATACCGCTTGCCGTTTAATACGCATTCGTTGATTGACCTCGATAATCCGGATTTTGTAAAATACCCTGGGTTGCGTTATGTTGAGTTACAAGAATGTATTTTAGAACCAGGCGATTCGTTATTTATGCCCAGCGGCTTTTGGCATTATATAACTTATACCGACGGGGGATTTTCGGTTAGCTACCGGAAAATGGCGCATAGTTTAAAAGCCAAGCTTCAAGGTTTTTTAAATCTATGTATTTATATGCCGTTTGATAAGATGATGAATAAATTGCAAGGTGGAAATTGGGTTTTAAAAAAAGAGTTAATGGCAGAACGTCGTGCCAATTTTGCTATCGCACGCATTAACGAGAAAACGGAAACCATTTCTTTTCCAATAGTGACTTCAGAAAAAGCGACAATGGCAGCGTAATTATAATTCAGCTAATCCTTCTTCAATGGTATTGTAATTAAAAACAAAACCTTCCCGCAGTGCTCTTTCAGGAAATGAATATCTGCTTTTCAAAATAAGTTCGGTCTCAGTTCTCATAAAAAAAGCACCAATCTCCAGCATCCATTTAGTGGCCGGCAAGCCAATATCGATGCCCGCTTTTTTACGTAGCAAACTCATCAGTTTCATATTTTTAACCGGATTTGGCGATACGCAATTATATATACCGGTTGTTATTTTTGTATCGAGAATCCATCGAATCATATTACAAAAATCATTAATGTGAACCCAGCTTACCTGCTGAGTGCCTTTCCCCATAGTTCCGCCAATTCCTTTTTTAACCACATTCATTAATGCCGGAAATACGCCACCGCTTTTTCCGAGTACCAGGGAAATCCTCATATTTACTTTTCGTGTTGATGGCAATTTGAATTCATCAAAAATTTTTTCCCATGCCTTGCATACTTCCACTGAAAACCCCGTTCCAATCTCTCCATTTACTTCTATCATTGGCTCGTTTTCACTGTGCCGGTATATGGTTGCCGACGCACCATTTATCCACAGCTGCGGTGGAGTTTTACAATTAATAATTGCTTCTCCAATTATTTTTGTTGATTCGAGCCTAGAAGAAAAAATAACAGCTTTGTTAGATTTGGTGTAACGACAATCCACACTTTTTCCGCACAAATTAATTACTGCGTCTGCTCCTTCCAATTCATTACACCATGCGCCAAACGTTTTTGCATCCCATATCATATACTTTACGGTTTCTTTTTTGAAAACGGCCGTTCGCGACAAAATAACGATCTCATCAAAATCTTTTTTAAAATGGTTAACAAGTTCGCGTCCTAAAAAACCTGTACCTCCGGCAACTACTAATTTTTTCATAGCTTTTATTTATTAGGTTCTTTTACAGAGAATGACTGTTGATTTTGTTTAATGGGTTTTTGAATCACATATTATAATATAAATAGTAAAACCAAACACCGGTAAGCCACCCACGAATAACTCAACCAAAATGGTGCTTCCATATTCCGGACACGTCTTTTGTGATGAAGAAACATAAATATTACAACCATAAAAAAATAGGCTAAGGAAATTATAGGCGACAAATTAATGAAATGCGCGAGTAATAGAATCGGAGAAAGCAAGACGGCACCCATCATAGAAACAGTCATCATATTTCCCAAATAATCGAATATCTTTTTCATAGTTATTTTAAAGAATAGGAGAAGGAAGGTTTGAAAAGCAATTTGTCCAAAGCAGACAATGTATTCCCGAAACAAATTTGATTTGGGTACAAATTCCG
>JAYTBK010000425.1:0-7289 GCA_043737035.1 Bacteroidota bacterium
AAAAGCTGCCATAGACAAATTCTGGATCGAGCTGGGTGGAAGCAATGAGCGCGCTACTGAGCTAATACGCAAATATTACGGGCGCGTAATGGAGTCGAATAAATTATTTACCGGCTATGAAGAAGGTTGGAAAACGGATAGAGGAATGATTTACATTGTTTTTGGCGCGCCAACTTTTGTTAGTAAAAGAAAAAACGGTGAGATATGGACTTACGGCGAAGCGGGAAATCCAACTTCAATTGTATTTACTTTTATAAAAGTAGTAAATCCATTTACCGATAATGATTTTGAACTGGAGCGTAACGAAATATTTAAACAGCCTTGGTATCAAGCGGTTGATATGTGGCGTCAAGGAAGAATTTATCTAGACAATTAATAAAAAACTGTTACTAAATTTACTCAACCATGTCGGCTTCAAGTACGCGTAACTTAACCGACTCTACCGTTTGTTTTTTGCGTTGTAATATGGTTATTTCGTAACCGCCAAATTGCCTTTTTTCATTTACAGCCGGTATGCGGCCCCAAAGGCCATTTATTAACCCTGAAATGGTTTCGTATTTAGAACTCTCAGGCAGTGCCATTGGCAGCATTTCATTTACATCACCAATTCCGCTATGAGCGTTTACAATATATTCAGTTTCGCTTTTCTTTACTACCGTTGGTATTTCTTCATCGTGTTCATCCTGTATTTCACCAACAAGCTCTTCAATAATATCTTCCATGGTTACAATGCCTGCGGTAGCACCAAATTCATTGGTAACAATAGCAATTTGCATATGCAGTTTTTGAAAATCACGCAACAGGTCGTTAATTTTCATACTTTCCGGTACAAAATGTGCGGGCCTCATAATATCTTTTATTGTTCTGAA
Organism: Bacteroidota bacterium; assembly: GCA_043737035.1. GTDB lineage: Bacteria > Bacteroidota > Bacteroidia > B-17B0 > Aurantibacillaceae > UBA4416. The sequence continues at coordinate 870 of JAYTBK010000425.1, forward strand.
TTTTTTTGAGATGAGTTCTTTAAAAAGATCCTTTGCATAAATAACACCAATAATATTATCAATATCGCCGAGGTATATCGGGTAACGCGAAAATCCTTCATCCGAAATTTTTTGAACGATCCCATCTTTATCAAGCGCTTCTACATCAATGGCAGTTACCCGATTTTGCGGAACCATAATTTGTTTCACAAAACGATCATCAAAATCAAAAACGTTTTGTATCAACTCATTTTCACTTGGTTTAATAGCGCCGCCCTCTTCACTCTCCGTAAGTATCAATCGCAATTCTTCTTCCGAATGCACGTCTTCTTCACCCATCGATTTTATACCAACAAGGCGTAAAATTACATTCGAACTCTTATTAAGCAACCAAATAAACGGACTCAGTACAACGTAAAATATTTTTAGTGGCCAAGCAATAAACAATGCCGTATCCATTGAATATTTTATACCAATCATTTTTGGGATCTGTTCGCCAAGGGTAACGTGAAAAAAAGTTAATAGTGTTAAGGCGATTGGTAAAGAGATGCTGTGGACTGTAACAGGATCAATATTCCAGCCCGATTTTGCACATGTGTTAACAACTATTATAGAAATAGCTTCTTCGCCCACTGCACCTAGTGCTAATGATGCCAATGTAATACCTAATTGTGTAGCAGAAAGATAAGCATCAAGTCGTTCCAGCAACGATTTTGCGAGTTTAGCCCTCGAACTTCCTTTTAAAATTTTAATGTCGAGTTGTGATGCGCGAACCTTAACGAGTGCAAACTCGGCAGCTACAAAAAAACCATTGAGTACCACCAATAAAAATGTAACGAACAACATACAATAATTTTCTATACAAATATAGCAATAGTTAAATACCTGTGGCTTAATCTGCTTATTATTTAAGGGTTTTAGCCAGTTCCGCCTCCTTAAAAATCAAGGCTTTTTTAAGCATTTCTATTTCTTCCATTAATTTTTGCGGGCTCGGCTCATCACCATCATTCCATAGTTTATTTACGTAAAAGGGTTTTTCGGAATAATTAATTGCTGAATCAGGATTTCTAAAAAAACTGTATAATGGTACTTTTAAGTTTTTGCTTATTTCTTCGAGGTATCTTAGTTCGAGGGTTTTGTTTTCGAGCCCATCATTTAATTCGACTTCACTTAAATTGAGATATTCGGCTAACTGCTTAAACGTATAGTTTTCGGTGGCAAGTATTTTTTCGATTTTTTCTTTAAGAGATTGCATTTTCAAATTTAAAAAATATTATTGTAAAGTATGTAATCCGATGAAAGTACTACCTTAATATAACGAGGCGTTTAGCATCGAGTTTTATAAAAATAAAAAGTAATATCGTGAATGACCAAAGCGAAGATCCTCCATAACTGAAAAAAGGTAAAGGAATTCCGATTACAGGCATTAAACCAATCGTCATTCCAATATTAATTGCCACATGAAAAAACAAAACAGACGCTACGCCGTAACCATAAATTCTACTGAATGCAGATCGTTGCCGTTCGGCCATAAAAATAATTCTTAATATTAAAAACAACTCAAGCAGAATTACGATAGTTGTACCCAGAAATCCCCACTCCTCGCCTACTGTACAAAAAATAAAATCGGTATCCTGCTCCGGCACAAAATCGTATTTGGTTTGTGTTCCCTGCAAATATCCTTTTCCAAAAAAACCACCGGAACCTATGGCAATTTTCGCCTGATTAACATTATAACCTTCTTTTTTCAAATCTACGGTTCCTCGTCCTAACAATACATCAATACGTGTTTTTTGATGCGTTTCAAGATGCTCATAAACATAGTTAGTACCGAATACAACGGCGCTTGCAGTGCATCCAATAATTATAACTATAATAATATTTTTAAGCGAACGTTTAATAACAACCAACGAAAGCGAGGCAATAACTCCTATAGCAATAATTAAAGTGAGAGATTTAACCACAAGTGCCAATACAAAAAGCAAAGCCGACAGTAAGCCGAAAATTAAGAAATTAATTGACAAACCTTCGCGATACAGCGTAATGATAAATGCTACAAACACAATGGCTAATCCGGTTTCATCCTGCAATAATTTTATAATAACCAGTGGCATCGTTAAAATTAGAACCGCCACTAACGTGTTTTTATAATTCTTTATAAGGTCGCTTAAACGGTTTCTTCGGGATGTGTTTTCAACTTCAATATTTACATTGCTTAAAAATTTTGCGAGTGCAAGATTCGTGGCAAACTTCATAAATTCGGCGGGCTGTATGCCAAAATCACCAAATCTAAACCACGAACGGCTGCCTTTTACTTCCCTGCCTAAATAAGGCACAGCTATACACGCCAATAAAATAAAACCATAAAAAAAATATGCAAACACGGTGTAAAAACCGGCGTCAACAATTAAAATCATTACTGCAATAAACAGGGCGCTTGCAATCCAAATTAATTGCTTACCATATTTTTGACTTGTATCGAAAATATTTTGATGTTCTTCGTTAAAAACGGCGGCGTAAATGTTTAACCATCCCATTAAAATTAACGCGAGGTATGTTATAATGGTAATTTTATCTATACCATAAAACAGGCTGTTTTCGTCTTTCCTCACCTTTTTTTCTTTTTAGGTGCCGCTGCCATTCCAAGCAAATTCAAGTCATTCATTAAATCCGCCTCCATCATTCTTTTCTCCATCTCCGGGCGGGTAATTTTTCCTGTTAAATATTTTTCTATCATCAAACTTACAATTGGTGCCGACCATGTGCCGCCAAAACCGGCATTTTCTATGAAACAAACCATTGCAATTTTAGGATTATCCCTTGGCGCAAAAGCTTGAAAAACGGCGTGATCTTTTCCGTGAGGATTTTCGGCGGTTCCTGTTTTTCCGCAAGCCACAATGCCCGGTATTTTTGATGCAGTTGCCGTACCCGCGTCGAAACATTTTTGCATACCATCAATCACATTTAAGTAAGCAGTTTGATCCTGAACGATAGGGAAATGTTTAACCTTAAAACGAGCGTCTAGTTTTTTATCGAACCCAACTCCTTTAATGCAATGTGGTACATAATAAAAACCACGGTTAGCAATAATGGCAACAACATTTGCCATTTGCAAAGGCACAAGCAAAAGCTCGGCTTGCCCTATGCCAAGCGATACAACGGTGTTGCTTCGCCAATGGTTTTCGCCAAACACTTTGTTATAATATTTAATACTTGGAACGTTCCCTGGTTTATCATACGGAAGATCAGTGCCTAGTTTTGTACCTGGGCCAAAGGAGTTTACGTTTTCTTTCCAGTGCGCATAACCGTCTTCGAACTTTGGATATTTTTTTTGATCGGTGATGCGACAAAAAACATAACTGTAATACGAGTTACAAGATGTAGCAATGGAACCTGGCAAATCGGTTGAAGGGTGACTGTGGCATTTAGGATGGCCGCCCATTGGCGGATAACCGCCATGACAAGGAAAAACCGTTGCCCTGTCAATCAACCCATCGTTTTGTGCGATTAACGCGTCGATTAATTTAAAAGTTGAGCCCGGTGGATACAAGCCTTGGAGAGCACGGTTTAAGAGAGGTTGATTGAGTGAATCGTAAAATAATTTAGTAAAATTTTTTGAGCGCTCTTTACCACCAACCAATAAATTGGGATCGTAAGCGGGATTTGAAATAAGGCACAAGATTTCGCCAGTGGAAGGTTCAATCGCTACAATAGCTCCTTTTTTTCCTTTCATCAACCTTTCTCCATATTCTTGAAGTTCCATATCAATACCGCTATACAAAGATTTTCCGGGCACCGCAAGTGTATCATATAATCCATCGCGGTAACGGCCTTTGGTTTTGTTATGCACATCAACCATAACTATTTGGGTTCCCTTTTTTCCCCGCAATTCTTCCTCGTACGATCTTTCAATTCCACTTTGTCCAATGTAATCACCTTCGCGGTAATAAAGATCTTTAGCTGCTTTATCTTTACTAACCTCACCCATGTAACCTAGCAAGTGGCTCGCTATAGGGCGTGGATAGCGTCTAATGGTTCGCGCCTGTAGGTCGAAACCTTTAAAGCGATAAAGTTTTTCTTGTAATGCGGCGTAAACTTTTATAGAAAGTTGTTTTTCAAAAATACTTTCCTTACGAGGAGAATTTGGTGCAAGGCAGGCTTTACGGACGCGTTTAATGAAAAGTTCTTTTGTGATACCCAGCACCACGCACAAAGCCATTGTATCACAGCCTTTTGCCAATTTAGGTGTTACCAAAAGATCGTAAGATAGTTCGTTCGTTACCAATAATTTGCCCTTACGATCAAATATATACCCACGCGAAGGGTACTCAGTGCGGTTTTTTAAAGCATTATTGCGTGCATCAAGCTTATATTTATCATCAACTATTTGGATGTAAAATAGCCGGGAAATGTAAATCAACGCGATCAAAATAAAAAATGCGCTGATCACAAATTTTCTATCGGAGAGGTGAGAATTGTTTTGCATAATTAATTTTTGTTGGCTCTATAAAACAAAAACTGTATTACATAAACAAAAGCGAAGGTGGCAATACTGCTTAATATCACCCTGAGCAAGGTGCTGAAAAACTCACTTAGTCGAAAAATTTCGAGGTAAAAAAACAATAAGTGATGAATAAAAATAATTGACGCGGCGTATGTAATAAACCATACGGCTCCCATTGCATGCATGGTAGGGCTTAAACCCGCGTCGTAACCCTCGCGCGGAGAAAGTAATTTTAAAATAAAAAACCGTGTAAAACCAATGAATGTACATACGGCTGCGTGCATGCCGGCGGTATCGTAGAACATATCAATGCATAGTCCGGTAGCAAAAGCGATTACAAGAACCAACAGTTTTGGTGTTTCGAATGGAAGTAATAATATAAATAAAATGTACGGAAATATTATTATGTATGGCCCGAGGCGAATGTTTTGAACGATGAGAACCTGCAGCAGAACTAACAGAATAAAGCGGCCCAAATTTTTAATTATTTCATTTATCACTTTGTACTTGCGATTTAAGTTCTAAACTATCCCTTTCTGTTTTTTTATTGTACCTGATAACCGACACATGATTTACTTTTTTAAAATCAGCACTCAGTTTTACCTTTACCGTATAAAACGATTCGTTTTGTTTCCTCTCAAAACTATCAACAAATCCTACAAGCAAACCTTCAGGAAAAATACCAGAAAGCGAACTCGTAATTACCGTGTCACCTTTTTGCATGTGCGAGTATGTAGGAATATTGGTAAGGTTTGAAAAACGATAATCCGATCCGTCCCAAATAAGCGGTCCGTAAACGCCATCTTTTTTTAACTGACAATAAACGCGCACATCTTTATGCAGGATCGACATAACGGATGAAAAATTTGACGAAACATCTTTCACTATTCCCAAAATTCCATTGCTCGTAATTACAGCCATATCATGGGTTACGCCTTGCTCTGAGCCAACATTTAAAGTGAGGTAATTGTTGCGTTTGTTTACGCTGCTATTTATTACTTTACCATTCATAAATTCATATTCCTGTCGGTAAAGAGTGTCTTTTTTGATGTAAAGCTTTAACGGTATTACTGCGTAACCAATTTTTAAATGGTTAAGTAGATAGGTATTTTCTTTTGCTAATCTCTCATTTTCGTCTTTTAATAAAAGATACTCTTTTGCGTTGGCCTGAACTTCATAAATATTAGCGCTTACGCTATTAGCCGAATTTAAAAGTGACGAGCCCTGATAACCATTATTTTTTATTAAAATTAAAATACATATCAACTCTAAAAACAGAAACACAAAAAAGAAATTGTTTCTGTAAATAAAATTTAAAAGGTTCTTCATAGTTTAGTGAGAGAGATAGAGTATTTTAGAGTTGAAGAGTTAAATCTATCATTCTTTAATTCATTATTTCTTTATTTAATCAGGAAAGGGAACTTCTGAACATTTTTAAGTGCAATGCCTGTACCACGAGCTACGGCACGCAGCGGGTCTTCACAAACATGAACCGGTAATTTGGTTTTAAGTGAGATCCGTTTGTCTAACCCTCTTAGTAATGAACCACCACCGGCCATATAAATACCCGTGCGGTAAATATCCGCCGCAAGTTCAGGAGGCGTCATTTCAAGAGCGTTTAAAATTGCCTCCTCAATTTTTGAAATGGATTTATCCAAACAATGGGCAATTTCTACATAACTCACAAAAACTTCTTTAGGAATTCCGCTCATTAAATCACGGCCTTGTACAGCATAGTCGCTTGGCGGATTTTCAATTTCTGTCATTGCTGCACCAACTTCAATCTTAACTTGTTCGGCGCTACGCTCACCAATTAAAATATTATGTTGCCTTCGCATATACTCTTCAATATTGGCGTTAAAATCATCTCCGGCGATGCGAGTTGATTTATCACAAACAATCCCACCAAGAGCAATTACCGCGATTTCGGAAGTGCC
>JAYTBK010000426.1:0-7287 GCA_043737035.1 Bacteroidota bacterium
GATTTTTTCACTAAAAAAATTTACATAGCGCGCATCTAAAAAGTTAATATTATTGAGCTGGTGATGGTATATTAATTCCTCATCCAAAAAAACTTTTGCTTCATAAATATTGTTTTTGTTACTGCTTCCATTGCTTAAATCGTAACCTGAAAACGCCAACGCGAAAGTATTACTTTTTAAATTGATGGTGTTTTTTTTAGTTGAAAGCTTAGTTGTTTTTAAATTGATAGGATACAGTTGCGGTTGCGTGATGTTGTTACTATCGCTTATATTATAAATAGCAATATGTGTAATAACGGGTGTTAAATCATCTTTGATTCTATAAAATAAAAGCGGATTTAGAGGTACCTCCGACTTCTCATCCCTAATCTCAAAATGAAGGTGTGGCCCGGTTGAACTACCCGTGTTACCTGTAAAACCAATAGTATCGTGCTTATTTACGAGCAACTCATCGGGCAATAAAAATATTTCAAGCTCGTTTTTCTTTTCGCCGAATTGTTTTTGTTTAACGTATGCATCTATTTTAGTATTAAACTTTTTTTGATGGGCGTACACGGTAACCAAACCATTTGGGTGTGTTATATAAAGTACTTTACCGTAGCCACTGCTACTGATTTTTATGCGGCTTACATAACCTTTGGCAACAGCTAATATGGGAATGTTTTTTACGGCGTCGGTGCTCAAATCAATTCCCGCGTGGAAATGGTTTGGCCTTAACTCGCCATAATTTCCGGTAACTACAATGGTTCTGCCAAGCGGATAGGCAAACCCCGAACCGTTATACTGGCAAAAAAAAGCAGTGTTATAAAAGAATAGAAACAGAAAATTGAGTTTAAAATTCGGCATATTGAGGTCATTTAGCACGTGTAACTTAATTAACATCACATTGTTGATGTAAAGTTAACAGATGTGGTAAATGACATTCGCCTAAACTATATTTTTAACCAACAACAAACTGTTTATTGAATACGAAATTAATAACGGTATTTATTTTATCGGAAAAACGGCAAAAACAATTAGGTAATGAATGTAGAAACAATTAAATCGGAATTACAGCAAGTATTAGACAGCGATGTAGCGCTGAGAAAAGAATACAATGTAATTAAACGTTCTTTGAGCGATTACCGCAACCAGCTTATTGAGCGTGATGAAGACTGTAAACGACTTCAGGTATCGATTGATGTTTTAAATACAAAGTTAATTGTAATGGACCGTGATAATGTTCATTTGAAAAGCGAAGTGAGCTCGTTTAAAGAACTCCGCAATACGATACGCGAACAATTACAGGAAAAACAAAGTGAAATTGATGGTCTGTTAATAAAGATTACAGAACTTACAACGCAGCTCTCCACAATATCATCTGATTATGAGTTGCAAATTGCTGAATTACACGTTGCAGCTGAACAAGAACTTACAGAAGTAAAATCAAATTTCGAACAACAACTCATTGAACTTAAAACAGGTTCTGTTTATCAACAAAGCGGCTTACGCGCAGAATTCGAAAACAAAATTACCGAGTTAACAACTCAATACGAAAGTCGCTATAGCGATACCGTTAATTCATACGACCTACAAATACAAACTCTTCAGCTTGAGTTCGACACGCAAATTGAAGCTTTAAAATCAGAATCAGAAAACCGGTTTAATAATTTAACTGAAAGTGGAAGTCAAAATTTTAACGATTTAAAAAATGAGTATGAATTAAAAATTGACGGCCTTACTTATCAGTGGAATGCAGAAAAAACGGAGTTAGTCACTGGTTACGAATCTCAACTTTCATCATTATCAAATTCATTTACGAATGAGAAAGCCGAACTAACAACCAACTTTGAGCTGGAAATAGAAAATCTGAATGAACTATTAAAAAATAAACAAACCGAATATGAAAACGAATTAAGTTCGACGATTGTTTCATTAAATGAAAACTTTACGGCAGCCGAAACCGAACTTTCATCAACTTATGAAGAAAAATTTGTTGCTTTCCAAAACCAAACCGAAAGTGTAATTTATGAGATCAACAGCGAATACGAAGCTAAATTATCCAACACGGTAATTCATTCAACATCACAAAATTCGAAATTAAATGATGAATTAGCAACGGTTACGTCCGAAAACGAAAACCTTAAACTTTCATTGAATGAAGTTAATGAACATGCAAATTCTCAGGCATTTCAAATTGACATTTTAAACAACGAAGTTATTTCAAAAACATCAGACGTAGCATTACAAAACGAGCGTTATAGTCATTTAGCTGCTGAATTTGAAGGTTATAAAACTTTACAACTATCAGGAATCGATGAGCAAATCACTGTTTTAAATTCAAAAATAAATGATCTCGAATCAACCATTGAATTAAAAGGTATTACTATAGCGGAACTTACGATATCTGTAGAAGAACAAACTACACTTTTTACAAATCTTACAGAAACGCATACGCATTTACTGGAACAACACAACACATTAAATACAACCTTTGAAACTGAAAAAGCAAACTTTGATATTTTTATTAATGAATTATCTGCCGGCCATACGCTTGCTTTAGAAGACAAAAGTGTTGAGTTTACTAAACTACTGGCCGAAAATACCTCTCTAATTTCTGAAATTGATTTAATAGCCGATAAACTCGAGGAAACCGAACTTCATTTAAATACAGTTGCATCGGAACTATTGGAATTAAAAACAGTTGCTGAAGCACGCGCCAGTGATTTAAAAGAAACTTTAAACGGGAAGAATTTTGAAATAACAACGCTTTCAGCTAACAACTCCGCGTCAACTACCGAGCTAAGTTTATTAAAAACTGAAATTGAAAATTTGCGTTTGGAAATGCAAACCACCGAAAATTATAATGAAGAAGCGGTTACTAAAATAAACGAGTTCAATGAAATTTTGCTCAAAAACGAAACGCTTACTTCCGAATTAAATTCTTACGAAAGTAAAATATTAGAACTCAATGCTTCTGTAGCAAATTTGAATTCGCAATTAGCTGTTTATGAAACAGAAATACTAACCTTAAAGGAAAACAGCAAAACAGATGAGCAGGATGCCTTTATTGACAGGCTTTTTAAGCAAATTGATGTTTTAAGCGACGATCGACTTTCCCTGCTGAACGAGAAAGAAGAAATGGCAAACCAGTTGTTAAAAATGACTGAAACGGTTTCTAATATTTCACAACAAGTTGATTCACAGAATATTGATATAACATCATTGGATAATCACCGAAAAAATGTTATTTTAGCAAATAGTTCAAGTACTAATGGTTTAGATAAAACCGTTATGAAAAAACAAATAAATGAGTTGGTGCGTGAAATTGATAAATGTATAGCTCTGTTGAGTGCTTAAAAGAAATAGCTTCGTTTAATGAGCCATGTTAGCGTTAAAGTAGAAATTGCAGGTGGAATATATCCGCTGAAAGTTAAAGATGAAGACGAACATAGCGTTAAAGAAGCGGTAGAACTAATAAATCAGAAAATTTCGGAGTTAGAAAAAACTTACGGAATAAAAGATAAAAAAGATGTACTGGCAATGGTTGCACTGCAATTGGTTTCAGAATTGCAAAAACAAAAATCTACTGCCGAAAAAGAGTTAAGCACTCTTAAAGTTATGTTCCAAGATGTTGAGCAAATGCTTATAAAACATCAGGCTGACTTAAAAGAAACAGAGCAATAGTTTAAAATAAAAGTCTTTAACAAGACCGATTTACGCACAAACAGTTTTGAAAAATGTTTCAAACTTGTTTGTGCGTTTTTTATTAGTTGCAAACGGATAGTCGCCCCGGCAGCAATTAATTTTTAATAAAAAAAGCGACAAATATAAGTTATGAGTATACTATGTATTATTAGTATTGCAATTGCCCTAATTTCAGGCGTTGTAGTAGGTTTTGTGATTGCCAATTCGCGTTTAAACAAAACGAGTGTTTTAGAAAAGGAAAATTTAATAAAGCAAGCCGAAGTAAAGGCGGAAACCTTAAAGCAAGAAAAAATACTACAGGCTAAAGAGAAATTTTTACAATTAAAAGCTGAACACGATAAATCAGTAAACGAACGAAACGTCCAAATTTCGCAACTTGAAAATAAGGCAAAACAACGCGAAGGCGATTTAGCGAAAAAAATTGAAGATTTTACACGTAAAGATAAAGAACTTGAAAACCAACGCACGCAATTAAATTTGCAACTTGAAACTTACAAAAAGAAAAACGAAGAGATCGAAAAATCGCACCGCAAACAAGTTGAATTGTTGGAAAAAGTTTCGGGCTTAAGCGCTGATGATGCAAAAGCGCAATTAGTAGAAAGCGTTAAAGCCGAAGCTAAAACCGAAGCCATGGTTTATATAAAAGATACGATGGATGAAGCAAAACTCACCGCAAATAAAGAAGCGAAAAAAATTATCATACAATGCATTCAACGATTGGCAACTGAAACTGCTATCGAGAATTCGGTTACCATTTTTCATATTGAAAGTGATGAAATTAAAGGCCGGATTATTGGCCGTGAAGGAAGGAATATTCGTGCGTTGGAAGCTGCAACAGGCGTAGAGGTTATTGTAGATGATACACCAGACGCGATTACATTATCCTGTTTCGATTCTATACGTCGTGAAATTTGCCGTTTATCTTTACACCAACTGGTAACAGATGGGCGTATTCATCCCGCCCGTATTGAAGAGATCGTTGAGAAAACGAAGAAAATGATTGATGAGGAAATAGTGGAAACCGGAAAACGTACCTGCATCGACCTTGGTATTCATGGCCTTCATCCTGAATTAATAAGAATGGTTGGCCGAATGAAATACCGTTCATCGTACGGACAAAATTTGTTACAGCATAGCAGAGAAGTTGCAAATCTTTGCGCTATTATGGCAAGCGAAATGGGCTTGAATCCTAAAATTGCCAAACGTGCAGGATTGTTACATGATATTGGAAAAGTACCGGATGAAGAGCCGGAATTACCACATGCTATATTAGGAATGAAGCTTGCGGAAAAATATAAAGAGAAACCGGAAGTATGCAACGCAATTGGAGCTCATCACGATGAGATTGAAATGACAACTTTGTACTCGCCGATTGTGCAGGTATGCGATGCGATTAGCGGTGCGCGCCCTGGGGCAAGACGTGAAGTTGCCGAGCAATATATGAAGCGTTTAAAAGATTTGGAAGCATTGGCGTTATCATACGATGGTGTAGAAAAAACGTATGCGATACAAGCCGGACGTGAAGTGCGAGTATTGGTGTCGGCAGATAAAGTGTATGATAAACAATCGGAAAAACTGGCTTTTGATATTTCCCAAAAAATACAAACGGAAATGACTTATCCGGGCCAAGTAAAGGTTACGGTGATAAGGGAAGTAAGAGCAACGGCTTACGCGAAATAGGTAATCAAACATATTTATTACACCTGTCAGGTTTTTAAAACCTGACAGGCGTTTTTAATTACAAGCGTTTTGTTATATTTGATTAAGGAACTACTGTTTTTGTCGTTGACAGACAGATGAATAGCGACAAGCTGGTAGTTACGGTAATTGACTGACTAACACTAGGATCTAATATGAATCAAATTTTATGTTATCCTTTTAATTGTCATTTCAAAGATTAGTTTTTCTCAAAAAGAAACGCTCGTTTTTTTAGGAGACTCTATCTTATTAAAAAAGGAAATACTTGAAACGTTTCTTGCAGAAAAAGATAAGTCATCAATGATATTTAATGAACGTTCTTCAACTTATGAAGCTAACTTGATATTAAAAAAATATAAAAAATATAAAAAGGAATTATCTAAACACTTCTCTGATAATATAATCAAAAGCTTATTGCTTGATGAAAGGGAAGGTTTACACCCAGTTATTCATTGGAATGACGTATATGAAAACCAGCCCAAAGACTCTGTTGTTTTTATTTGGGAAAGACAAGTAGATGACTTTTTATATATTGATGACAGCCTATTGTCAGCAAAAAAAACAGTGAAATACGAACGAAAATTTCTTTGGTATTTCGCGACTGAAGAATTTATGGTAGTATCAAAAGAAAAAACTCAGACGTATGCTTTAGCGTATTCATATCCATACCAAAATAAGGAACAATATGGCTGTGACATTGATTTATACGAAAAGAAAAATAGCAAATGAATAATACTATGCCAATTTATGCAGACAACTCCATTTGAAATCCATGCGAAGCGGGCGGCTTTAAAGTTAAGCCAAAGAAAAATGTAATTACAAATCGCGAAACAGTTATTAATTTCAAACCGTCATGAACAAAAAACTCATCAAATTTTTAAAGATCATCAGCATCATTATAGTTATAATTTATTTAGCCATTTGTTCCCTACTCTATCTTAAACAAGATGATCTGTTATTTCACCCAAAACCAAACACAGTTGCCGAAGTAGCGGAGATATTGAAAACAAAGCCGGATTTTGACACTATATGTTTTGTGATGAAAGATGGAAACCGCACTTACGGATATATTTCCAGCAACTCCGTATCAGAAAAATTACCACTAATAATTTATTTCGGCGGCAATGCAGAAGAAGTTTCCCATTTATCAGATTTCAAAAAGTATTTTCCAAACACCGTAATGGTGCTTATTAATTACAGAAGTTTTGGTTTGAGCAAGGGTGTGATCTCTGAAAAAACCATGTTTAGTGATGCGATTGAAGTGTATGACAAATTAAATAATAATCCTAAAGTAGATTCCACTCATATCATCATTGTTGGCCGTAGTATTGGTACAGGCGTGGCAACCTATTTATCATCGCAAAGGAAAACAAGCGCTACGGTTTTAATTACGCCGTACGAAAACATGATTGACGTAGCGTTTGAAAAATATCCTTTTGTTCCAATAAGTCTGTTGATCAAGCACCGCTTCGAATCCGATAGATATGCACCGAGTATTTCTACACCTATGTTGGCACTCATTTCAACAAACGATCAGGTAATTCCAAAGCATCATGCTTATGCACTCGTCAAATCCTGGAAGGGAAAAACAGCCGTGTTAGAAGTAAACGAAGATCATAATTCAATAATGGATAATGAAGAAGTTTGGAAAACAATAAAGGAATTCGTTGATAAGAATAAAAAATAAAATTATAATCGCGCCGAGAGAATATTCCATCTCTTTGTATTTCGTGTCGCGTTATAAATTGAATAAAGTTCTCGATACAATTTTTGCAAGAGGCAGGCAAAAATTACTCGAACTGACAGAGACTAATTCTTTTTGCTTTTTAAATACGTGGTTAAAACCGGTATGGCAGTTATTATTATTAAACCAATAACGATGTAACCAAGGTAATTTTCTGT
>JAYTBK010000427.1:0-2913 GCA_043737035.1 Bacteroidota bacterium
CATTTCTAAAAAAGGCACCTGGTTAGATATTAAATTAAGGTATGCACCATATACCAACAAATTTAATTTCTTAAAAAAATTATTAAAATGGGTTTAAACATTTAATTTTTTTATACATTAAATTCGGCTTTTACAATTTAATGCTACAAATTGTAGCAGGGAATTGCTATGGTTACGTTTAACTTTATAAATATAAAACCTTGGTAATGGAAACAACAACGACAGAATATTTTAAAGGACGGGGTGCTCAGATAAATCCCAACAATAAATTTCAGCAACAACAATATGTGCAGGAACATTTTGAAGGATTAGATGAAACATTTTTGCAGGCTGAGAAAACTCAAATTATTTACACGTATCCCAAAACAATTATTAATAAAGTTGAAAGTCCTGATTTAGGGATTGGATATTCTCTTAATCCATACCAAGGTTGCGAACACGGATGCGTATACTGCTACGCGCGGAACACGCATGAATTTTGGGGTTATAGCGCTGGACTCGATTTCGAGAGAAAAATCATCGTTAAGAAAAACACCATTGAGTTACTCGAAAAACATTTTAGCAGTAAAAATTGGAAAGTACAGCCCATTATGCTATCGGGAAATACCGATTGTTACCAACCGATTGAACGTGAACACGAACTTACGCGAAAAGTTTTGCAAACGTGTTTAAAATATAAACATCCGGTTTCACTGATCACAAAAAATTCGCTTATACTGCGCGATTTGGATGTACTAACCGAACTTGCGGAACATAACTTGGTACATGTAATGATTTCGATTACCGGTACCGACGAAAAAGTGCGACAGCTTTTAGAACCACGCACAGCAACTTACAAAAACCGTTTTGCCGTTTTAGAAACTTTGGTAAAAAACAATATTTCGTGCGGTGTTATGGTAGCGCCGGTTATTCCTGGATTGAACAATTATGAAATTCCTTCGGTAATAGAACAGGCTGCTAATGCAGGTGCTACAACAGCCGGTATTTCCATTGTGCGACTCAATGGAACAGTAGCGCAACTGTTTAAAGATTGGTTACACAAATCGTTTCCCGATAGAGCCGATAAAGTATGGAACCAGATAAGCGAGTGCCACGGTGGCAAAGTTAATGATAGTAGGTTTGGCGCACGTTTAAAAGGCGACGGCAAACTTGCGGAATCGATCATGGAGCTATTTAAAATTGCAAAAAGCAAATTTATGCCGGCTAATGTTGAACGAACCTTTAATTGCGCCGATTTTAATTTTAGAGCCGGAGATACGCAATTGAGTTTGTTTTAGATAAAATTAACTTGGTTTTTAAGAAATCTAAAATACAAGCGAAAGCGTTTAAGCTTCGATGGAAATAGAGATCGGTGAAGATTTACTATCTATTTAAAATCCAAATTGACCGCTAGGTTAAAACGAATAAATCGTCTAAAATTTTGTTAGGTTTCAAGTTGATAATAGAACCCAACAAAATTAAGGACAAACTCCACATCTTCTTTAAAAAGAGGATAATGCTTGAGAAGGATTTATTTCGTTTTGCAAACTTCAAACTCATTTAGATGACTGCAAAATTTCAAGCATTTTTTTTAAACTCAAAAACTGATTTAACCCTAAAAATGACGTTAGCCAAGTCGGCAAATGAATTTCACTCTCAAAAAATACCTGTCGTTATGCAATGGCGACTTTAAAAATCGAAATATTGAATCCAAAAGCAAAAAAAATTGCTTCTACATTTAGCGGAATTGAGACTTATTTCAATTTCCGAAAATATTTGAAATTCTTTTATTGAGGTATTTGAAAAAATTCGCTTAAAAAAAGCTAGTATTTCCATTGAAGAGATTGCCAAAAAAGTAGAAGCAGTAAGATCAAAACGTTACAGCAAATAAGCCTGTAAAAATCGTAGTTGACACAAGTATTTTCATTTATTTTTTAATTAGTGACTCTTTTCATAAGCTTGAAAAGTAGTTGAAATCAAATCAAGCGATTCTTATTTAGCGAAGAACTTCTTCAGGAATTTCTACAGGTTGTCGGTCGACCCAAATTCAAAAAGTACTTTTCAGACAAAGACGTTAATTTATTACTCTATCAAACCTACCGCTACCTCGCTAATATTTCCAAAACAATCTGCGCAAGCTTTTGTTCGGCTACTTTTTTTGAGCGGTGTTCAAACTCGGCCTGTACTACCCCATCAATTAAAAGTTGCATCGTATAAGATTTATCAGTTCCAAACCGCAGTTCCTTAACCGTTAGGTATTCAAATTGCTGTTTCTTACGCTGCATTAAAATCTGAAACTGCGATTTATAATCGGTATCATTATCCAACAACCGCTCCATATCCAAATGCATTTTAATGATTCTATCAACAATAAATTTTTTAGTTATTTCAAACCCTTTATCAATAAATACAGCTCCTAAAAACGCTTCAAACGCATCGCCATATGCCGATGAACTTATTTTTTCTTTATCGGTTAAGTTGGAATGCAAAAGTACATCAAAACCAAATTTTTTAGAAAGTGTGTATAGATGCTGCCCATTTACGATGCGGCTTCTTATTTGGGTTAAGAATCCTTCGTCTTTTTTTGGAAATAATTTAAATAAATGTTCACCAATAACAGCGCCTAAGATAGCATCGCCTAAAAACTCCAAACGCTCGTTGCTTTGTAAATATTCGTCGCTGGTTTCCGCAAAACTACTATGGCGAAAAGCCTGCTTGTATAAAGCAAGGTTTGCGGGATTAAATCCTAAAATGTTTTTTAGCTTTTGTTTAAAGGCTCTGTCGTGCCGCGACAATGGTATCAACAATGATAATAGCTTAACCAAACGACTGCTTAGGCTGTGTATTTTTTAATAACTACAGCAGCATTGTGTCCGCCAAAACCAAACGTGTTACTAATTGCTATGTTTACGTTTCGTTCCTGAGCCTTGTTAA
>JAYTBK010000428.1:0-2907 GCA_043737035.1 Bacteroidota bacterium
ATTTGATTTTCGATAAGTGGAACAGCGCAGCAACTAACAACCCATACAAAGGATATAACAAGAGGTTTAATAAAACCAAATTTTCGTAAATTAAGAGGGGGTAAATAATACGCTGAAGAAATAATTTCAGCGCCAACCATAATAGCAATGGACGTGTGGCTTAAACTATTGCATAAAAACAAAAGGCCTGCTGCAGCTACAATAGCAGAATAAAAAATGGTTCGCTGGTGTTTTTTTATCCATATTGTACTTTCGGTATAAAGGTTTAATTGTGTAATAAAGTATCCTTTCTGTAAATTATACTGTAAGTAGGTCGACAAAAACACAAATAAAATAAACGCATTGTTACTAAAATTAACAGGCAAACCAAAAAGCATGTAGGTAACTAAAACCTGTGCGGCGGCGCCAAATGAAACAAACACATTTGCATACACTAAAATTTTTGAAATCCCAGAGGATATGATGACGTTAGTTTTCAAAAATATGAACCGCATTTTTTGTGGTGATATCCGCTATCGTTGCTAACGGTAAATTTTTTAGTTGCGCAATTTTTTCAGCTATCTGCAAAATGTAACCGCTCTCGTTGCGTTTGCCGCGATAAGGTATTGGCGCTAAATAAGGCGCATCGGTTTCAAGTATTAAATGTTGCAGGTCAAGTTGCTCAACAATTTTATCGAGCCCAGAATTTTTAAAAGTTACTACACCTCCAATACCCAATTTAAAATTACCCAGTTCGATAATTTTGTTTGCCTCATCAATGCTTCCGCTAAAACAATGAAATACGCCTTTTGGGAGTTTGCTATACGATTTTAGTATTTCATAAATTTCATTAAAGGCATTCCTGCAATGTATATCAATCGTGTATCCGTATTTAAGCGCCCAATCAATCTGTTGCCTGAAAACAATTTCCTGTTCTGTAATAAATGTTTTATCCCAATACAAATCCATTCCTATTTCGCCAATCGCAAAAAAACGTTTTTTGTCGAGCCATTGTTTCACAACAGTCAATTCGTGCCGGTAATTTTCTTTAACTGAACACGGGTGAAGCCCCATCATTGCAAAACAATTTTCAGGATATCGTTTTTCTAGCGCTAACATTCCGTCAATACTTGCACTATCAACATTGGGCATGTAAAAGCGGGTTACGCCTTTTTTAATAGCCTCGTTTATAATTTCGTCTCGATCG
Source organism: Bacteroidota bacterium (assembly GCA_043737035.1). Classification (GTDB taxonomy): domain Bacteria; phylum Bacteroidota; class Bacteroidia; order B-17B0; family Aurantibacillaceae; genus UBA4416. Next base: position 1,187 of record JAYTBK010000428.1, read on the forward strand.
GTGTTAAATTCTTCCGAATAGAAGTGAGTATGGGTATCAATAAACATTAAATTTTAATAACTATTTTTGTGTATAAAGTTAAACAACTTAATTTATAAGAGTGAAAATTTTAATTGTAAGATTTAGTTCCATTGGCGATATAGTGCTTACCACACCAATAGTTCGTTGTTTGAAATTACAGTTAGCCGATACTGAAATCCATTATCTTACAAAAGAAAAATTTGTTGAGGTTATTAGTTCTAACCCTTACATAGACAAACTCATCTCATTTAAAGAAAAGCTGTCGGAGATTATTCCAGTATTAAAAAAAGAGAATTACGATTTTGTTATTGATCTACATCATAACATCCGTACATTAAAATTAAAATGGACGTTAAAAAAGAAAGCATTCTCGTTTAATAAATTAAATTATGGAAAATTTCTGATGGTTTATTTAAAAATAAATCAACTTCCAAAAGCTCACATTGTAAATCGTTATTTTGAAACGACAAAAACTTTTGGCGTTGTAAATGATAACAAAGGACTTGATTATTTTATTGAGGCAAAAAACACAATTGACATAGAACAGGTATTACCCGCAAATTTTAAAAACGGTTATAATGTTTTGGTAGTTGGTGGTTCGTATTACACAAAGCGTATTCCCATTACTAAGTTGCTTGAAATTTGCACAGTGAGTTCAAAACCCATCGCATTATTAGGGGGTAACGAAGATATGGATACTGCGTATTTAGTAACTCAAAAATTCAACAGTAAAGCATTCAGCCTTTGCGGAAAATTAAATTTAAACCAATCGGCTTCGGTAATAAAGCAAGCCGAAAAAGTTATAACATCAGATACCGGTTTAATGCACATTGCGGCGGCATATAAAAAGCAAATTATAAGCTTATGGGGAAATACCATTCCCGAATTTGGCATGGGTCCGTATCTCGCCGGGGAAGGTTCAGAAATATGGGAAGTAGAAGATTTGGTGTGCAGGCCTTGTTCTAAATTGGGATTTCATAAGTGTCCGAAAGGCCATTTCAAATGCATGAACAATATTAAAGTGCGCGCAGTTTAGTCTTTCATGAATAAGGCTTTTAATTCAGTAGCGTCTTCAGGTTTCATTCGTTTTGCTAAAATAAGCGAGAGCTGCCTCCTTCGGAGTGCACCATCGTAGCGTTTTTTTTCGAGTTCCGTTTCCGGAATAACTGGCGGCACAGGCAACGGCGAACCATGCTGATCAATAGCTACAAAAGTAAAAATTGCTTCGTTACATTTGGTGCGCTCTCCGGTAATTCGATCCTCCACAAAAACATCAATATAAACTTCCATGCTGCTGTTAAACGCCCGTGAAACTTTTGCTTCAAGCGTTACAACGCTGTTTTGTTTAATGGGACTATCAAAAGAAACGTGATTTATATTTGCTGTTACTACCACTCGGTTGCAATGTCTGCCAGCCGCTATGGCCGATGTAATATCCATCCATTGCAACAATTTACCGCCAAATAAATTTCCAATATGGTTGGTGTCGTTCGGCATTACTACCTCCGTGTTAACTGTATGCGATTGTATTGCCGGTTTTGCTTTCAGTGCATTCATTACATATAAAATTTGTTTCAAAAGTACTACCTTTAACCCAAATAAAACAGTATGGAATACAATTACATCAAAGCATTGCACGTTATTTTTGTGGTGTGTTGGTTTGCAGGCTTATTTTACATTGTAAGGTTATTTATTTACAC
>JAYTBK010000429.1:0-15726 GCA_043737035.1 Bacteroidota bacterium
CGGTAATAAAGCTGAGGCCGAAACGCTTAAATTAAAAACCGCCGAACTAAAATTTGATGAAAAAAAGTTTGATGAGGCATTAAAGCTTATAGAAGAAAACATACGCAAACAGTTAGTAACGGTTCCCAACTTGCCTCACCTCACAGTGCCGGTTGGTAAAACTCCCGAAGATAACGAAGTAGTAAATGAACACGGCGAAATACCGAAACTCCATGCAAACGCAAAACCGCATTGGGAATTAACCACGCAGTACAATTTAATTGATTTTGAGCTTGGCGTAAAATTAACCGGAGCAGGTTTCCCCGTTTACAAAGGGCGCGGAGCAAGATTGCAGCGCGCACTAATTAATTATTTTTTGGATAAAGCAACAGCTGCCGGATACAACGAGGTGCAACCACCAATTTTAGTAAATGCGGATAGCGGTTACGGAACAGGCCAACTTCCCGATAAGGAAGGCCAAATGTACCATTGCCAGGTTGATGATCTTTATTTAATTCCTACCGCCGAAGTTCCTATTACAAATATGTACCGCGATGTAATTGTAAAAGAAAGCGATTTGCCCATAAAAAACTGTGGTTATACTCCTTGTTTTAGGCGCGAAGCAGGAAGCTACGGTAAAGATGTGCGTGGCCTTAATCGCCTGCACCAGTTTGATAAAGTAGAAATTGTGCAAATTGTGCATCCCGAAGAATCGTACAAAACCCTGGAAACAATGCGGGAATTCGTAAGCGGTTTATTAAAGGAATTGGAACTGCCGTATCGCACCTTAAAATTGTGTGGTGGCGACATGAGTTTTGGCTCGGCTCTAACATACGATTTAGAAGTTTGGAGTGCTGCGCAGGCGCGTTGGTTAGAAGTGAGTTCCGTATCTAACTTCGAAACTTTTCAAACCAATAGGTTGAAATGCCGTTTTAAAGGCGCAGATGGTAAAACTCAATTGGCTCATAGTTTAAATGGAAGTGCACTAGCATTGCCCCGCATTGTGGCATCTTTACTTGAAAATAATCAAACAGAACAAGGAATAAAAATTCCGAAAGTTTTGGTTCCGTATATTGGTTTTGAGATGATATCATAAACGCAGAAATGCAAAAGCGCGGAGTTTAATTCTGCGTTTTTTTCATTGTAAAGGGCTTGGATATGTCTGCGAAAAACTTTGCTTATTTCCGATTAAATGGTTAAACGTCATTAAACAATATCCCGTTTGCAATAGCGTTAACTTATTTCTATTTTAGCATAAGGATGAACATTTATATTAAAAAACAACGCTGGAAATGGCTGCTTTTTATTATTGCTATTTTTATAGTATTCACCTCTCTGTGGTATACAACCCGCCTTGCAAAAAAAATTGCCAATGATGAAAAAGAGAAAGTAAAATTATGGGCAGATGCCGTTCAGCGCAAAGCAAAACTTGTAAAATTTACAAATGATCTTTTTCAAAAATTACAAACCGAGGAACGTAAAAAAGCTGAGCTTTATGCGCTTGCTACCAAACAATTAAATAGCGATGTTGCCGATATATCTTTTGTTTTAAAAGTTATACAGGATAACACCACTGTACCCGTTATTTTAACAGACGATAAAAATAATATTACTGCAAACAGAAACTTAGATTCCGCAATTGAAAACAATCCGGAAGCATTAAAAAAGGAACTTGCAATAATGAAGTCACTTTATGAACCCGTAATAATAGAAGTTTACAAAGGAAATCGAAATTTTTTGTACCATAAAGACAGTCGCTTGTTTAATGATATTAAAGTAGTATTTGACAGCCTGATAAAATCGTTTATTTCGGAAGTTGCAATTAATAGTGCCGCCGTCCCTGTTATCTATACCGATTCGAGCCGAACTTTTGTGATTGCGTCGGGGAATGTAGACTCCGTAAAAATTAACTCTCCATCGCGACTTCGGGCTACAATTACTCACATGGAAAAACAAAATCAGCCCATACAGGTTGATTTGGGCGAAGGCTACAAAAATTATATTTTTTATGAGCAATCAACTTTGCTAGCACAACTTAAGTTTTACCCCTACGTGCAATTTGGCGTTATTGGATTATTTTTATTAATAGCCTATATTTTATTTAGTACTGCCCGTAAGGCTGAGCAAGACCAGGTTTGGGTTGGAATGAGTAAGGAAACCGCTCACCAGTTAGGTACGCCTCTATCATCGTTAATGGCGTGGACAGAACATTTAAAATCAAACGGGACTGATGAAAATATTATAAATGAGATGAATCGGGATGTATCGCGGTTAAATACAATCACTGACAGGTTTTCCAAAATTGGTTCGCAACCTACTTTACACGAAGAGGATGTTTGTAAGGTTGTAAAAAATGCGATTGATTATTTAAAAACGCGCACTTCACGCAACGTAAATTATACAGTGATAATTCCATCTTCCGAAATTTTGGTTCAATTATCGGTGCCATTATTTGAATGGGTAATTGAAAATATTTGTAAAAATGCAGTTGATGCAATGGATGGTAAAGGTGAACTGAAAATTACTATAATTGATATACCTGAAGGCGTTGCGCTCGACATTAAAGATACCGGCAAAGGCATACACAAATCAAAACACAAATCAGTTTTTAAACCCGGGTACACAACTAAAAAACGCGGCTGGGGTTTAGGTTTGTCATTAAGCAAAAGGATTATTGAAAATTATCACAATGGTAAATTGTTTGTTATGGAAAGTGATGAAAACAAAGGAACCACGTTTCGCATCGTTTTAAAAAGAGAATAATTTTAGGGCGTTCGGGCGTGCTTTTCGTTACATTTTTTTTGGGCTTCAAGAGCCTCAGTTTTCCAAAAAGGATTTCACTGCAATCACTAACGCATTAAACTCATAGTATCAGGTTAACTTTAAATGGTTGAGCAAACAGTCAAAGAAAACGTTACTTAAGATTGCTTGCGTGTGTTTAATTCATCCCGTATTTTTGAAGCCAATTCATATTGCTCATCATCAAGGGCCGTTTGTAACATCCCTTTTAACTCTTCGCTTGATTTTGATTTGTATTCGCTTTCAGGCGTAGTCATATCTTCTACGGTAGCCATTGGACTTTCGATAGAAGGCAACGCATCATCATCTAAAACTATACCGGCAGATTTTAGAATAAATTCGTATGTAAAAATAGGGCAATTAAATCTTACAGCTAAAGCTATTGCATCGCTGGTGCGGGCATCAATTTCTACTTCACGTGTACCATCGCTGCAAATAAGCTTTGCGTAAAAAATACCTTCTACTAAATTGTAGATTAATATTTCGGTAACTTCAATTGAAAAAGTTTCAGAAAATGCTTTAAATAAATCATGAGTCAATGGCCGGGTAGGCGTCATTTTTTCAAGCTCTATAGCAATGGCCTGTGCCTCGAAACCACCAATTATAATGGGCAATCGGCGACTGCCTGCGCTTTCCCCTAAAACTAAGGCGTAAGCGCCACTTTGCGTTTGGCTGTATGATAAACCAACAATCTCTAACCGTACTTTTTTCATTCCCATTTTAGCGACCTTCTAATATACAAAAAAAGCAAGAAATTAGTTGTGATTGGCTTTAAATTTTTTCACTGCTTCAATCAATTTAGGTACAATTGTGAAGGCATCACCCACAACTCCATAATCTGCCGATTTAAAAAACGGGGCTTCCTTATCGCTGTTTATTACAACAATGGTTTTACTTCCGTTAACGCCTGCTAAATGTTGAATAGCACCCGAAATTCCGATAGCAATGTATAAGTTAGGCCGAATAGCAACTCCTGTTTGGCCTACATGCTCGTGATGCGGGCGCCAGTGCATATCTGCCACAGGGCGAGAGCATGCGGTAGTGGCTTTTAATTCTTTTGCAAGTTCCTCAACCATTCCCCAATTTTCTGAACCTTTTAAACCACGCCCGGCCGATACTACTAATTCGGCTTCTGCCAAAGGAATCATTCCTGCAACATCGTTTGATTTTTTTTCTTTTACAACGATTTTAGAATTCGTTCCTGTTAAATCAACATTAAATTCTGTAATGGTTGCCACATTGGTATCAAGCTTTACCGGAAAAGAATTTGGTAACAAAGAAATAATTTTTACATCGCTATTAATGGAATAAACCGCCGTGGCTTTTCCTGAAAAAACATTTTTTCTAACTTCTAAATTATTTCCATTAATTACCGGAAAATCTACCGCGCCAGCTACTAATCCGGCTTTCAACCTGGCAGATAACCTCGGAGCAACAGCTTTGCCAACAATATCAAAAGAAAAAACAATGATCTTAGCACCTTCCGCTTTAACGGCTTGCTCAACCGTAGCAGCGAGTAGCATGCTATCTAATGAGGCAAGCGAATCATTTTTTACAGATAATATTTTTTTGGCGCCCGCTTTTCCTATTTCTTCCAATTGCGCGGCATCGGCATTTATAGCTAAAGCGGTAACCGATGAATTGGTTAATTCAGCAATTTTGGTGGCGTAGTTTACGGCTTCCAACGATGCTTTTTTTACTTTCCCTTTATTTATTTCTGTATATACTAATACTGACATGATATCGTAATTTTAATGTTATGTTTTTAATATAATTGTATGTTGTCGGATGTCACTTGTCTATTGGTTTCGATTTTCGCTATTGGACAATAGACATGGGCCAACATACAAATGTCTTTAGATCACTTTTGCCTCTGTATGTAATAAATTTACCAACTCATCCATATTATTTTCATCAATCATTTTCACAGTAATGCGCCCTGCAGATAGCGTATATGAAGTGATATGTGTAAGTTTATCGTCACCACTGGAAGGCACAACTACCAAGGGTTTGGTACGGGCACTCATTATACCTTTCATGTTTGGGATACGCTGTTCCGCCATTCCTTTTGAACATGAAATAACCAATGGAAGTTCGCACTCGACAACCTGTGTTCCTCCATCCACATCTTGCTCAACGGTTGCCTTATTGCCTTCCAAATCAAATTTGGTAGCTAATGAAACAAAAGGAAGATCCAGAAAACCAGCAATCATTCCGCCAACCGATGAGCCGTTATAGCTAATGGTTTCCTTGCCAGTCATTATCAAATCATAATTATTTTCCTTTGCATACTTTGCAATTTGTTCAGCCACAAAATAAGCATCGGGTCCTTCCGAGTCAACCCGCACGCCATCGTCGGCGCCTAAGGCAAATCCTTTACGAATGGTAGCGTCAGCATCCGCAAGGCCTACATTTATTAGGGTAATTTTTTCCGCTTTCCCTGCTTCCTTCAATTCAAGCGCTCGAACAAGGGCATACCATTCATCATAGGGATTTATAATAAATTGTACACCGGTTGCATTAAACTGCGTATCGCCGTTTATAAAACCTATTTTGGTAGTTGTATCGGGCACGTTGCTTATTGGTACTAATATTTTCATCTTCAGTTTTTTATTAGCGCTTTAAAAATATAAACTTATTGGGATTATTTCAGAAATTAAAAGCCTGCAAATTTATAAATTTATGAGTGTAAATCAATTAATTACGAAAATATTATTTTGACTTCACTAAATTATAAAACTCTGTTAGCGAGTGTTTAACCGCTTTGGCCACAAGCGTTCTAAACTCTGTTAATTGCCCTTTAACGTGCGCTTTTTCTAAAGCATTATAATATTTTACGCGGCTTCCGAGACTTCCTTTAATGTTTGCAATATAATAGCCGTTCTTTAAAAGGACTAGGTTCATTAGCAAGCGCGAAGTTCGACCATTTCCATCAATAAAAGGATGTATACCTAATAAAATTTGATGCATATCCGCCGAAAGAATCACAGGATGTAAAGCTCCCTGATGCATTTGGTAATAATTTAAAAGACTTTCCATTTTTAATTGCACATCATAATAAGCGGGCGGCTCGTGTTTGCGGCTCGTAATTCTCACATCGGCATTGCGGTATTTACCCGCATCGTGATTTAGAATACCTTTTAGTACCAGATAGTGCAAGTCTTTAATCGTTCGCTCATTTAAATCAATTTTATTACCGGCAATCTCACTAACAAAATCTATGGCTTCTTTATGGTTTATTACTTCTAAATGTTCTCTAACACTTTTTCCGCCAATAGTAACACCTTCTTTAATGATCATTGCTGTTTCTTGTAAGTTTAGCGTGTTACCTTCTATTTTGTTGCTCTCATAGGTATAATCCGTAAAAAAATATTCGTTTAACTTTAAAAGTTGAGTTTTATTTAAAGGTTTTAAAGCATCAATTTTGTTTTTAGCGGAATCTATTTCGGTAAGTATTGTTAAAAGTGTTTTTGGTAAAGTCTGATCAACGGGTTCTCTTAATAGTTTTTGGTAATCAGAAATTTCTTCGGCTACTAAAGTTAAAACTTCATCAGCAAATGGATAATTTTTTATATCGCTTAAAATTTTATCTGAAAACCAACTCTTCATTAAATCATGATCTTTCGCGCAAAAAACCTCTGAAAGCTTAGCAATTTGCTGTTTTGTTGGATTTCTCGTTCCACCCTCAAATTTACTGATCAGCGACTGATTGATCCCTGTTTTTTCGGATACTTCCTGCATTTTTAAACCACTGTTTATCCTATAGTTCTTCAATTTTTTTGCTAACATATTACATTTATTGTCATGACAAAAATATTCATAATTTTTTTAATTTCTTCAATATTTCATTTTTTATTTCATCGCCTTTTATATACATTTGGAACCTAAGTAAAAACGATGAAAACAATTGAATTTAGGGAAGCACTTCGGGAAGCAATGAATGAAGAAATGCGTCGTGATGAAACCATTTTTTTAATGGGTGAAGAAGTTGCGGAGTACAACGGTGCCTATAAAGTTAGTAAAGGCATGCTTGCCGAATTTGGCGCCCGCAGGGTTATTGATACGCCAATTGCTGAACTCGGTTTTGCCGGGATAGGGGTAGGCGCGGCAGTTAACGGATTGCGCCCCATCATTGAATTTATGACATTTAATTTTTCGTTAGTTGCAATTGATCAGGTTATAAACGCCGCTGCAAAATTTTTAAGTATGAGTGGTGGCCAATACAATTGTCCAATTGTTTTTCGCGGGCCTACGGCAAGCGCCGGCATGTTAAGCTCGCAGCATTCACAGGCCTTTGAAAATTGGTTTGCAAATTGTCCGGGTCTTAAAGTTATTGTACCCTCTAATGGATACGATGCAAAAGGATTATTAAAAGCGGCGATTAGAGATAACGACCCCGTAATTTTTATGGAAAGCGAACAGATGTACGGAGATAAATGTGAGATACCCGATGGAGAATACATTATTCCTATTGGTGTTGCGGATATTAAGAAACAAGGTGCCGATGTTACCATAGTTTCCTTTGGAAAAATTATGAAAGTAGCTTTAGCCGCCGCTGCTGAATTAGAAAAGGAAGGCATTAATGCTGAAGTGATAGACTTACGAACTGTTAGGCCTATTGATTATGATACAATTATCACTTCAGTAAAAAAAACCAATCGGTTAGTGGTTGTTGAGGAAGCGTGGCCTTTAGCAAGTATTTCCGGAGAAATTGCTTTTAGGGTACAAAAAGACGCATTTGATTATTTGGATGCTCCTATACGTCGTGTTACCACAGCTGATGTCCCTTTGCCTTATGCACCAACGTTAATTGAAGCATCTTTGCCTAATGTAGCAAAAACGGTTAACGCCGTTAAAACAGTAATGTACGAAAAGGTATAGTTTATTGATAGTGAAGTTTGTGCCGTTTTTAAACTTCGCTCGGGTAAATTTAAGAAGTGGCGATTACTTTTTCGGCCAGATTGTTTTCATTCACAAAAATTTCTAGGCCTTTATTAAACGCGTCCTTATCAGCCATCATGTCGGTTCTTAAGGTAATTGCCGCTTTTTGATTATAAACAAAATATGTAATACCATGTCTTGCTTCAATCTTTTTTATTTGCGATGCGTGTACACTCACAATTTTATTGGTCGCTAAAATAATTTTATCATTTTCAAAAGCTACGAAGCACAATTTTCTCGCGTATCGCCAAAACGTTACAAAAATTTCCGATGCAGCAATTAAAAAACATATAAAGGATAAATAATTTATAATACTGTGTGGGAATAATAATATGGAACCCGTACATGTAAAAAAAATGATTTTTAAAAAACGTTTTGATATAAAACCATCTGTAAAATAAACAAATCGTTTCGTTTCTTTTAAGAGAGCAGCAATTAGTTCCGCCTCAACACAACAAACTAAAATATAAATAAATCCCAGCGAAAAAAATATGTATTTAATTTCTTTATAGCCAACATTATTTGTAAAAATGAATACAAGGGAAAAGGTAATGATGGTAAATAAAAGGATATACTTCAAAAGAATAGCGAATAAAGGCTTCATAAAAAAAATTAAAACACATGTTTTTCTGCGTGATAAGAAGAACGCACAAGCGCACCGCTTTCTACATATTTAAAACCCTTTGCTAAGGCAACACTTTCCCAATTTTTAAACTCATCGGGATGCACAAAACGAGCAACAGGTAAATGTTTTGGAGTGGGTTGTAAATATTGGCCAATGGTCATTACATCGCACTTTATCGCCGCTAATTCGTCGATGGTTTCAAGCACCTCCTCTTCTGTTTCTCCAAGGCCAACCATAAGACCACATTTGGTTCGCACTCCTGCATCGTGCAAACGCTTTAACACTTCCATGCTGCGATCGTACTTTGCTTGTATGCGAACTTGGGCAGTTAAACGCCTAACGGTCTCAATGTTATGCGAAACGATATCGGGTTTTACATCAATAATACGTTGCAGGTTTTCCCACTTTCCCGCAAAATCAGGTATTAAACATTCAAAGCGTGTTTGCGGACTAATTTCGCGAATTGCTTTTATAGTTTCCGCCCAAATTATCGAGCCTCCATCTTTTAAATCGTCCCTATCAACCGACGTAATTACACAATGTTTAACGCCCATTAATTTTACCGAATTTGCAACACGTTTTGGCTCGTCCCAGTCTGCGGGCAGAGGTTTTCCGGTTGCAACCGCGCAAAAGCCGCACGAACGTGTACACACATTGCCAAGTATCATAAAGGTTGCCGTTCCTGCGCCCCAACATTCGCCCATATTTGGGCAATTTCCGCTTTCACAAATTGTGTGCAGTTTGTGTTCAGAAACGATCTTACGCACTTTTAAAAATTCTTCGCCTATCGGCAATTTTACCCGTAGCCACTCGGGTTTCCGGGATCGTAATAAAAGAGTATTTTCGGGAGTAACTTCCATTTTTAAAACCATTTTTTTCCAAACACAAAACCAACATATACTGTTACAATAAAGTTTTCGGCTGGGTTACGAGCCATAATCGGTAACGCTTTGGGATAATAGTCTAAAATAACACCGGTTTCTATAGCTTTAACTTTATTGGAAAAAGGCGCATACTCAAAACTTAAATTAAATTTTGCATAGGCGCCTGGATAAATTTTCATTTCTGCAAGGCCATCAATTAATGGGCCTTTGCCAGAAATACTATCTACAGTCAGTTTTTCAGGATCATATTTTACCGATTGCGGATATTTATTTCCGTTTAAACTTTGCCTGTAAATTAAAACATAGCTTGGTTTTGCAAACGTAACATTGGCACCCAAATAATATGAAGTCCTAATTTCTACCGATTTTCTGTCTGCTCTTTTAAACAAAGTTGTTTGGTAACCCACGCCCAATCTGAACACCAAAATATTATTGAGTTTGCCGTAAACAAACCTCTTTGAATTATCTGTGTTGTTAGAAACTTTAATTTCTTTAGGATGCTTCATATTTAAAGCTTCCACTTCAAATAACCGTTTACGGGTGCCTGTTACATGTTTGGCCCGCATATAATTAATGCCAAATCCACGGCTATGTGCAAAAATCCCGAAGGATCGTTCATTGCGGTAAAGTACATTTGGGTCTTGTCCTTGCGTCAATGCTTGCGTACTGCTTTGCGAAAAGCCATTTGCGAACAGCTGTAGCAAGCAAAAAATATACAGTAATTGTGTATGCATTGATTAACAAAAATAGCTAATAAATTTAACTAAACGGGTAAGCAATGCTTTATTATCTTTGATAAAAAAACTTAATGAACACAAGCAAAGTTATATACACCGGAGGCTTACGAACAGAATGTATGCACCTTCAATCGAACGCAACAATTTTTACTGATGCTCCAAAAGATAATCAGGGAAAGGGGGAAGCTTTTTCGCCCACTGATCTTATAGCTACGGCTTTGGCAAGTTGTGTTTTAACCACAATTGGTATAGTGGCTCAGCGCGAAAATTTCAAATCAATAGATGGCGCAACAGCTGAGGTTATAAAGGTAATGTACCCTGAACCGCGGCGAATAGGCGAAATTAATATCCTAATTAATTTCCCTAAAATAGACTACAGCGAAAAGGAAAAAAAGGTTTTTGAAAACGCAGCTCATACATGTCCGATTGCAAAAAGTTTGCATCCCGATTTAAAACAAAATATCCAACTTATTTGGTAGCGGCGTTGCGTAAGTCGGCTGCTACAATATTTGTGTGCGATGCATTATAAACGCATTTCCCGTTTTTAATAACTAAAACCTGCGGAGAGGCATGGCCAACATTAAACGTGTTTGCAATTTGGTTTGAAACATTCCGGTGGTTGATCAGATCCAAAAAATACATCATTATATTTTCATCGTCCTTCCATTTATTTTCGAGCCTGCTTAGTGCCATCGAACTAATTGAACAGCGAATGCTATGCTTAAAAATTACAACAGCCCGAGAAATTCCGGGCTGCTGATTTGAATCATTAATAATATCGGTTAACTGATGCTCATCAGTTAATTGATGCCAAAGCATTAATCTTATACTGATTTTTTTGTTAAAACGCGAGTATTAGCTTTAGAATAAGCCGGACATTTTTCGTGCGATTTACAAGAGTTACAGGTTAAACATAATACGAATAATGCAGTTGACAATAAAGCTAATTTTTTCATAGGTTTTAACATTTTGAATTTAGAATAGCAAATATATACTAATTTTGCCAAGGCGAAAAAAAAACGGCGTTAAAACAGCAAAATATTTCTGAACACAAATTAACAATATTATGATTCAGGAAAACGAAAAAAGTGGTTGGTACAAAATATTAGAAAAGGAAATGAACGAGCCTTATTTTAAAGAACTTAAAAATTTTTTAAGAGAGGAACGAGACCGATTTACAATTTATCCGCCCGAAAATGAAGTGTTTAATGCGTTAAAATTAACACCTTTTGAAGCAACCAAAGTTATTATAATAGGTCAGGATCCTTACCATGGCTTAAACCAGGCGCACGGTTTAAGTTTTTCGGTAAAGCCGGGCACAAAAATTCCGCCGTCGTTACAAAATATTTTTAAAGAGTTATATACCAATGTGGGTTTTACATTGCCAAACCATGGCAACTTAACCGAGTGGACAACTCAGGGCGTTCTACTTTTAAATGCTACACTTACTGTGAGGGCCGGACATCCCGGAAGTCATCAAAAAAAGGGTTGGGAACAATTTACCGACACGATTATTAAAATTATTTCGGAACAAAAAACACATTGTGTTTTTATATTGTGGGGTAATTATGCGAAATCTAAAATTCCTTTAATTGATAGCACAAAACATTTAATACTGGAGGCAGCACATCCGTCGCCACTTGCGCGGGGCGCTTTTTTTGGAAACGAACATTTTTCAAAAACTAACGCGTATTTAAAGCGCAGCGGTATTGCCCAAGTTAACTGGGCACTTACAAAAATATAATAGGCGTGTTTCGCTTTGGCCGAAACTTTGCTTAGGTTATGTAAAAGTTTCTGTATAAGTTTAAAACATTACTTGCGGTAAATGATCGGTATCCAGAAACAAATTTTATTACTAAACGATTTTCATTTTAATGAATTTGCCGGTTACTTAATCGAAACTAATGCTGAATTGCCACACACACTTATTACCACAATTAAAAAATTAAAAGTTCAACCCGAATCGGATGGTCTTTGCACTTTAATTTATGGGAACTGCGAAGAAAAAACCCGAAAAAAATTTTTGCAACTTACTCATCACACTTTTAAATTGAGTGCTTTTTTAAGCCGTAACTATCCCAATTATCTAAAACATAATTTACAACTTATTGAAGAGTATCTTAGCAAAGGCCACAAACAAAAAGCCAATGAGATTGCTGAGTGGCTCGTTGATGTAGGTGAAAAAATAGAAGATTATACCACCCTCGCCGAAGTAAATAAATTTTTAGCCCAACAGGCATTTATCGCCGAATCAAAAGAATCGTATAAATACCATCAACAGGTTGAAGAATGCCTTCAGTTTGAACGAATAAAAAATTTAATTTATAGTTACCTACGCGAAAACCTTTTTTTTAAGGGCAAAGAAAATATTTCTAAAACTCAACTCAATAAAGACCTTGCTTTTTTTGATAATTACGTTAATCACCCATCGCAATCAATAAATATTTTAGCACGGTTCGGTAAATATTATGAGCTTAGTTTTTTAGGACATCCTGATTTTTTTAAAAAGGAAACGCAAACTGAACTTGATAATATTGAACGGGATTTTTTGAACAACGCTTTTGTTTGCTATCACTATTTAGATGATATGTATTTTAAAATACTAGGGCAAAAATTGCAGCACTCGGTAAATACAAATACTGAAGTTATGCTTACCGAGGTAAAAAAAATGAATGGTGTAAGCACATTTTTAAAGTATTGGAAGAGTTACGTGAACATTCCTGAACTGTTTTCAATATCAGTGCAGGTTAGTCATTACATGAGCGCGTATGGGTTTGTATTTAAAAATAATTATCACGAGCAATTGCCAAAAGAGATTGCGGAAAACATTAACTTTTTAAAAATAAAATGTGAAAATATATTACAACAAAATATTTGGGACGATGGCAACGTTATAAAACTTATAAATGTAAGGTGTTTTTACGCGGCAATTCTTTTAACTGGCGATAAAAAAGATACAATAAACTCAACTAAAATTTTAGAAGACACACTGGTTTCATATCAACAAATTCCTTTTCAAAAATTTTTAGATGGTATTTTTGTGGCTCTTGTAATGGGTTATTTTTGTTTAAAAGATTATGATAAAGTAGTGACTTCCTACAAACGGTATAAAAAAATAACAGCCGAACATTTAGTTATACGTGAGAACGATTTAACCATTGATGCTTATTATTTTGCGGCGCAATATCTTAGTAATAAGCGTAACCAATATATAGAAAAATTAAAATTAACTTTTAATGAGTCTGCAGCTTACACTCACATTCAAAGTTTAATTACGGAGCTCGTTGCATGTTACAATATTCCGGTTTTATTAACGTAGTGAGCGGTATTTACATCCATATTCCTTTTTGTAAACAAGCCTGCAATTATTGCGATTTTCATTTTTCTACTTCCCAACAAAATAAAAATAAGTTAGTAGATGCCTTAGTAAATGAAATGGAACAACGCAACCGTTACTTGGCAGATAGAACAATTGATACTATTTATTTTGGCGGCGGCACACCGAGTTTATTATCCGAAAAAGAGACATTTTTAATTCTTGAAAGAATTTATAAGTTGTACAATATTTCCGCGAATGCAGAAATAACATTTGAATGCAACCCCGACGATCTTAACATAGAAAAATTAAAGGAACTTAAACGGCTTGAAATTAACAGGCTTAGCATTGGCCTGCAAAGTTTTATTGATGAGGAACTTTTGTGGATGAACAGAGTACACAACGCCAAGCAAAGCGAAGAAAGCGTAAAGCGAGCGCAGGATAAAGGGTTTGAAAATATTTCGATTGATTTGATATATGGCTCTAAATTTTGCAATACCGAAAACTGGAAACAAACCCTGGAAAAAGCAATTGATTTAAATGTTAAGCATATTTCGAGTTACAACTTAACAATTGAAGATAAAACTAAATTAGGACGTGAGTATAAAATAAAAAAGGAAATTGCAATTGACGACGAAAAAAGTGCGGATCTTTTTTTAGAAATGGTTGAAAGATTACAGCAGAATAATTTTGTGCAGTATGAAATTTCCAATTTTGGGAAACCTGGTTTTTTTAGCGTTCACAATTCAAATTATTGGAAAGGCAAACATTATATTGGTCTCGGACCATCCGCCCATTCGTTTGATGGAGAATCGCGACAGTGGAACGTAGCGAACAATAATTTATACATCAATCAAATTTCAGAAAATAAAAATTTATATTTTGTAAAAGAAGTGCTTACGAAAAAGGAAATGTACAATGAATACATACTTACATCCTTACGAACCATTTGGGGAGTAGATTTGAATTACCTTTCGATAAATTTTGATAGAGATTTTATAGATGCGTTTCTTAATCAAATTAAGCCTTATTTAATAAACAATAGTGTGGTTGAAACTAAAGGCGAATACACTTTGACAAACAAAGGAAAACTGTTGGCGGATAAAATTAGCAGCGATCTTTTTTTATAGCAGTACGTCCTTATAAATTTTCATCGGCGACAGAGTTCAGCACATCAAATATCAGATCCTTTTCATAGCCTTTTGATAAAGCATAATTCATTAATTTGTATTTTAGTTTTATTGCGTTGCTTTCTTTAATGAGTTTTCTTTTAACATCAATTAATTTTTTTAGCGTGTTGATGTACTCCGTTTCATCAATTTGCTGCAACGCTTTTTTTAAACAGTAATCGCTGATTCGTTTCTGTTTTAATTCCATGCGAATTTTAATCCTACCCCATTTTTTAATATTAAATTTTCCGCGCGCAAACTGCATGGCAAAACGTTCTTCATTTAAAAAATTTTCTTCAATTAATAAGCTAATGATATTTTCCACTGCCTCGGGCCATAAACCAAATTCGTATAATTTGTCACGCGCTTCTTGTTGCGATCGTTCCTGATAAGCGCACCAACTCTGCATTTTCACGAACGCTACGTGCGTATCTGTTATCTTATCTATTTGTTTTTTTTCAAACACATTTCAAAAGTAAATATTATTTACCTTTAGACGTTATCAAATTTTGATCAACCCACCTATTCATGCTCATTTTACCTAAAGTGTTTTTACAATCTGTATCCTGCTGTCAGGGTTTTGATGAAAATAAATTTGTAGAAGCCCACCAAGCAAGTTCACCAACATCCATTCGGTTAAATCCCTTTAAGCCCACAAAACTTAGTTTTGAAACCAACCAACAGGTTCCTTGGAACAACAAAGGTTTATATTTAAATGAACGACCCAATTTTACACACGACGTATTATTTCAGGCAGGTTGCTATTATGTGCAAGAAGCCGGTTCTATGTTTATTGAACACGCATTAAAAACGTGTGTAAATTTTAATAGTGCGCTTACGGTGTTTGATGTTTGTGCTTCTCCGGGAGGAAAGAGCACGCTCATAAATTCTTTAATAAATAAAGAAAGTGTGTTGGTGGCGAACGAAATTATAAAGCAAAGAGCAGAAGTATTATCTCAAAATGTAAGTAAATGGGGCACAGCCAACGTTGTGATCACTAATAACGATCCGTCAGCTTTTTCGGAGATGGAAGACGTTTTTGATGTTGTACTTGTTGATGCGCCCTGCAGTGGTTCAGGCCTTTTTAGAAAGCAACACGATTCAGTGGATGAGTGGAGCATTGATAATGTAAACCTGTGTTCGCAGCGCCAAAAACGTATTTTATCTGATGTTATTAAAAGTATAAAACCCGGAGGAACGCTTTTGTATTCTACATGTTCATATTCGGAATTGGAAAATGAAGACATAGCAGATTGGTTGGTGAGCGAATTTAATT
>JAYTBK010000430.1:0-7224 GCA_043737035.1 Bacteroidota bacterium
GTCAATCATGGCAAGTATAACTGTTTTTTCAAAAACAGAAACTAATTCTCGCCCTTTGGTATCAAACGATTTTTTAAGGTTCGCCATTACCTGTATGGTGCGAATTCCATCCGTAAAAGGAGTGACAATATTTTCGAAATTATTGTTAGGATTTGTATGTACATCTTTTACCACCGGAAAAACAGCGTCGGATATTTCCTGCGATTTTACACGGTAATGTTTTTCACTTTTCTCAAATAATTCATGTATCAGATCATCTTCTTTTTTAGCAGAAAATTCTTTTTCTGTAAAAGGACTTTCCATTCCGAAGTTTTTTAAACACTCAAAATTAAACGCGTTAAAATCTTTTGTCGTGTAAAATTCAGCTACAATACTTTCTGAAACTTCATATATCATATTGGCAATGTCGATACTTAAACGATCGCCATTTAATGCATGCTTCCTGCGTTTGTAAACTACATCACGTTGCGCATTCATTACATCATCATATTCTATTAAACGTTTACGGGTGCCAAAATGATTTTCCTCTACTTTTTTCTGAGCACGTTCAATCGACTTTGAGATCATCGAATGTTGTATCACTTCTCCTTCTTCCAATCCCATTCTATCCATTAAACTTGCAATACGTTCGCTGCCAAATAAACGCATCAGGTTATCTTCTAAACTCACAAAAAACTGTGAACTTCCCGGATCACCCTGTCTTCCTGCGCGTCCGCGCAACTGCCTATCTACACGCCTCGACTCATGGCGTTCGGTACCCACAATAGCCAAACCGCCTGCATCTTTTACACCGGCGCCTAATTTAATATCTGTACCACGGCCAGCCATGTTGGTAGCAATGGTAACGGTTCCGGCCTGTCCTGCCTCTGCTACAATATCCGCTTCTTTTTGATGTAATTTTGCGTTTAGTACGTTGTGCTTAATGCCGCGTAATTTAAGCATACGGCTCAGCAATTCAGAAATATCAACCGTAGTAGTACCAATGAGTACAGGTCTTCCGGCAGCAACCAACTTAGAAGTTTCTTCAATAACCGCGTTGTATTTTTCGCGTTTGGTTTTGTAAACAAGGTCTTGGTCATCCTTACGAGAAATTGACCTGTTGGTTGGTATTACAACAACATCCAATTTATAAATACTCCAAAACTCGTTGGCTTCCGTTTCGGCTGTACCAGTCATGCCCGCAAGTTTGTTATACATACGGAAATAATTTTGCAAAGTAATAGTGGCATACGTTTGCGTAGCCGCTTCAATTTTTACATTTTCTTTTGCTTCCAATGCTTGGTGTAAACCATCACTGTACCGACGGCCTTCCATGATACGCCCAGTTTGCTCATCCACAATTTTTATCTGACCCTCAGCAATTACGTATTCCTGATCAATTTCGAATAGCGAGTAAGCTTTTAGTAATTGGTTTACGGTATGGATCCTTTCACTTTTTACGCTAAAATCCCGTAACAAGGTTTCTCGTAAATTAATTTTTTCTTTCGGATCATTGAAGGTACGTTTCTCAAGTTCGGCAATTTCTTCACCTACATTTGGAATCACAAAAAAGTTTGGATCATCACTATTTGATGTTATCAAATCAATTCCTTTTTCTGTAAGGTCAACACTATTATTTTTTTCATCAATTACAAAAAACAGTTCAACATCAATCTTATGCATTTCCTTTTGCTGATCCTGCATGTAATAGTTTTCTGTTTTTTGCTGCAACGCTTTAACGCCGGCTTCACTCAAAAATTTTATCAATGCGCCATTTTTGGGTAAACCACGGTATGCACGAAGTAACGGTATGCCCGCATCCTTTTCTTTTCCCTCGGCAAATAATTTTTTTGCATCGGTTAAACATATTTGTATAAAAGATTTTTGTGCCGCCAATAACTTTTCCACGCGCGGCTTAAATTCCATAAATTCATGGATATCGCCGCTTGGTGTTGGTCCGGAAATAATTAAGGGTGTACGCGCATCATCTATTAATACCGAATCAACCTCATCAACAATGGCAAAGTTGTGCTTACGCTGCACAAGGTCGCTTACTTCGCGAGCCATATTATCTCTTAAATAATCGAAACCAAATTCGTTGTTGGTACCGTATGTAATATCACATAAGTAAGCTTCGCGACGCGCATCCGTATTCGGTTCATGCTTATCAATACAATCAACACTTAACCCATGAAACTGAAATAAAGGCGCGTTCCATTCGCTATCGCGCTTTGCCAAATAATTGTTTACAGTTACAACATGCACACCACGCCCTGATAAAGCATTTAAAAAAACCGGCAATGTAGATACAAGGGTTTTACCTTCACCGGTTGCCATTTCCGAAATTTTTCCTTCATGTAAAACAGTACCGCCAATAAGCTGCACATCGTAATGCACCATGTTCCAAACTACTTCGGTTCCCGCCGCAATCCACCGATTTTTCCACGACGCCTGACTTCCGTTTATAACAATGTTTTTATGCGTTTTTGCAATCTTTTTATCAAAATCGTTCGCCGTAACAGTTAGTTCTTCATTCTCCGAAAATCTTCGTGCAGTATCTTTTAAAATCGCATAAGCCTCGGGTAATATGTCATTTAAAACTGCTTCAATTTTTGTAGTGATGGTTTTTTCGTGTTCATCAACCTGCTTATAAAGTTCTTCTTTGGTTTCAACATCAAGATCGTACTCAACCTCAACACGGGCTTTAATAGCGTCAATTTCTGTTTGCTCTGTATTTACCGAATCTTTTATTTTCTGCTTAAGCAAATCAACTCTTGCGCGAAGTTCATCATTAGTTAAACTTTGCAGCGACGGATATATTTCCAAAATATTTGTAACAATGGGCTGTATGGTTTTAATATCTTTTTCGGATTTAGTACCAAAAAATTTTTGAAGGAAAGTAAACATAGAGGTTTTAAATTTGAGCTAACGAAATTACAAAAAAATACGGCTGTGCAGCTACAAATTTTCACTAAATAAAAGCCTTATTATCAGATAAAATGCTCATTTCGTTAAACCTTTACAGGTTAATGGGATCCGTGTAATTTTTGGCTGTAACCAACCATTTATTGTAAAAACCTTACCAGTTACAAAATAGAGTAATAAAACATCTATTTAATTTCTACTTTAGTGTTGAGGATGAAACCAGCAACATTATATAACCTACACCGTGTTGCGTTTTGCGTACTATTTTTTGTTTCTATTACAACCTTTGGTCAACAATATAATTTTAAAAATTATTCGGTTGAAAACGGATTGCCTTATGTACAAATATTTACCATGTTTCAGGATAGTAAAGGTTATTTATGGAGCGGCGGTTATGGCGGACTCAGTAAATTTAACGGCAAAACGTTTAAAAATTATTCGCCTAAAAACGGGCTCGCAAACCATTACGTAAATGCAATAACCGAGTTTAAACCCGGGCTCATATCAGTAGGCACAATAAATGGACTGAGCATGATTGATGGAGCTTCAAACCAAATTAAAAACTTTTATATAAAAGACGGGCTCCCATCAAATAACGTTACAGCATTTTGCAATGATCCGCGTATTGGTTTGTGTATAGGAACAAAAAACGGATTATGTATTTGGAACGGAAAAAAAATAATTCAAGTTCCTTTTTTTAAAAACATAGGCGTAACCTGTTTGCTGTTTTCATTAAAAAACGGAGTTATGGTTGGTACCAATAAAGGATTATACAAACAAATAAAAAACACGTTAATGTATTACGCGGTTATTGATACAGTGAATGTAACCTGCACTGCCGAAGATAAAAAAGGTAAAATTTACACCGGCACACACGATGGCTTATATGTTGCCGATATATTTAAAAATACAATTGGCGTTTTTCATATTAATAACGGTTTAATAGATGAAGACATTACAAGTTTAATATCTGATCAAAACGGAGTTGTATGGATAGGATCGCAAACCGGACTTGTAAGCTTTGATGAAAAAGAATTTTCTTATTATAACATTGGTTTGGATAATAACTCAAACCACATTAGTTCGTTATTAATCGACTACGAAAAAAATTTATGGATAGGAACTCATAGCGGTCTTTATAAATACCGCGGTAAAGGCTTTACGGTGTACGATCGAAAAAATGGTTTAGGTGGGGCGTTCATTTACCAGATTATACGTGATAATAAACAAAATTTATGGATTGGCACCGAAGCTAACGGCGTGTATAAATTTAGCGATGGATTTTTTAAAAATTATTCGGTTTCCCAAGGTTTATCGGGAAACCGAGTACCCGCAATTTTACCGCTCAACGATGGAAGTATTTGGTTTGGCACAGATAAAGGGATTTCGATATTAAACAATAATGTGTTTTCGGATTTAAATACTCAAAAGAATTTTAAATTACGGGAGTCGGTTTTTTGTTTGTTTAAAGACAGCAAAAATACGATATGGGCTGGTGGAAAGAATGGACTTTGCTCAATAAAAAAGAAAGGTGCTTTTTTCGATATTACAAACTACGCCCTTGGTTCAACAATAATTGATAAAGGTGGGTGCGAAGTATGGAGCATTCTGGAAGACGCTTCTGGCGCGATATGGGCCGGCACTTACCAAATTGGTTTATTTAAACTCGAGGGAAAAAAATTTAAACGGCAAGCCATTTCGTCGCCAGAACCGGTAAGCACAGCCTTTGATATGTGTGCCGATAATATTGGCAATATTTATGCGGCAACATTAAATGGTGTACTTGTTTTCAATCCACAAAAACACAGTTATAACTTTATTTCAGAAAAAGATGGTTTGAGCTCCGAATTGGTTTACACAATTGGCTTAACGCGCGATAAAAAATTTTTATGGGCTGGCACCAATCAAGGAATAAACCGAATTGATATTGATAAACTAAATAACAATATTACGGATATAAAATCTTACGGAAAAACAGATGGGTTTACAGGAGTTGAAAGTAACTCGCATGGTATATATGAAGATACCGATAGTTCAATATGGTTTGGCACCGTAAATGGGTTAATAAAATATACGCCGGGGGAGTTTTATGTTAATAATAATTTATCAAAAACAACTATCACAAACATAAAGCTATCCTTTAAAGATACTCTATTAAATTCGGGGGTTGTTTTACCTTACTCACTTAATAATATTAGTTTTGAATTTGATGGCATCAGTTTAACCAATCCTGATAAAGTACTGTATTCATATAAACTCGAAGGGTTTGATAAAACATGGAGCCCACCCACCGATATTAATTTTGTTAAGTACGATAATTTAACGCCTGGCAAGTATACGTTTAATGTTAAAAGCTGCAATAACGATGGAATTTGGAACATAGAAGGTGTTCAATTTAAGCTTCAATTAAAACCTCCGTTTTATAAAACATGGTGGTTTACAATTGGCATTTTAATTTTTACGTGCGCAATAATTGTTGGCATTTTTAGATTGCGACTAAACCAATTAAATAAAAAACAAAAAGAAAAAGCTCAACAGGATGTAGAAATTTCGAAAGCAGAATTAAAAGCGCTTCGGGCCCAAATGAATCCGCATTTTGTATTTAATTCGCTTAACTCAATACAACATTATATTTTAAATAGTAAAAGTGAAGAAGCGGCAAAATACCTTAACAAATTTGCTAAATTGATACGGTTAATTTTAAATAATAGTGATAAACCGATGGTAACTATTAATGAAGATCTCGAAGCATTAATTCTATATCTGGAACTTGAGAAAATGAGGTTTGATAATAAGTTTACCTATAGCATTAAAATTCATGAGGAGGTTGACGGCGATTATGATGAAATACCACCGATGCTTGTGCAGCCTTATATTGAAAACGCAATTTTACACGGCATAAATCCAAAAACCGGTACAGGGCATATTACAATTGAAATTTGTATTATAAACCAGTTCATAAAAATATCCATAATTGATGACGGTATAGGTCGCGAAAAATCGAAATCAGTATTGAGTATTCAACTCGTAAATAAACACCGCTCGCTGGGGATGAAAATTACAAAAGACCGATTAAGGATTTTAAACACCATACATCAATCCAATTTGAGCGTTAATGTAACCGATTTATATGATACAAATAAAAATTCAAAAGGCACGAGAGTCGATCTTTTTATTCCTTATATTAAATAGCTTAGTGGTTAGGTTAGAGGGTAATAAATAAAAATATGAATATGAAAGCAATTATTGTAGAAGACGAACAAAAAAGCAGGGAAATGCTTGCAACATTAATCAAAAATAATTTTCCGCAATTGATTATTGCCGGACAAGGAAAAAATGTTGCCGAAGGTATTAATCTCATCAAAACACATCAGCCGCAACTCCTGTTTTTAGATATTAGTATGCCCGACGGAACAGGGTTCGACGTGCTTGAAAAAGTGCAGGGGATGAAATTCGACATTATTTTTACCACGGCTACCGATAAGCATGCCTTAAAAGCAATTAAATATAGCGCATGCGATTACCTTTTAAAGCCAATTGATGTTGACGAACTGAAAGCAGCTGTTGAGAAAGTATTGCAAAAGCAAACAACTTCATTGCCAAGCATGGAGAATTTGCAGTTTTTGATCCAAAATTTAAAACGCGCCGATGATAATTACAGTAAAATTACTTTGCCTACGAGTAACACCTACGAAATAATTACTATTAAAGATATCATTCGCTGCGAGGCCGACGGAAGTTATACTTACTTCTATTTAACGGGTGGAAAAAAATTAATGGTTTCGGCCACCTTAAAACATTACGAAGATCTGTTACCGGCAAACGATTTTATACGGGTTCATCATCACCATCTTTTAAATATGAACCACGTGTTACGTTTTTTAAAGGTGGATGGCGGTTATGCAATCATGAGCGATAACACTCAAATTGAAATCAGTCGCCGTAAAAAAGATACTTTCCTCGAGAGGCTTAACGCCTTGTAAATTCTGCTGTTCACAAATGCCATAATACAAAAATGGCCCGCATCAAATGCAGACCATTTTTGTAATTTCACACAATTTATTTAAAAATCACTTTCTCAGTTCTTGTAGTTTCCGCAACCTGAACCTTGATGTAATAAACTCCTTTACTTAATGATGTAAGATCCAACATCAGCGAATTAGAGTTTTCGCTTACAATTATTTTTACAGTTTGCCCTAAAGTATTGATAACCTCAGCAGTTAATCTTCCTAAATTACCAATGGCTGATATAGTGATCGATCCGGTGGTAGGGTTCGGATAAATTGCAAAGTTGTAATCATTAGAACCATTGACTATTCC
>JAYTBK010000431.1:0-7179 GCA_043737035.1 Bacteroidota bacterium
GTCTTTTTTAAATATAACATTTGTTTCGGTAAAGCCCTTGCAATGAGTTTTAAAAAAGCTCAACGAAGTTTCTATTTCCGCAGCTTCGCTAGTTTTTTCTATGATTTTTACGATTTGTAAAGTTTTTTTATTTACCCAAATCTCATTCGTGTTGGTATCGTCTCTCATCGCCCCGATCACGTAACATTTTTTACCCTTTAATTTTTGATTACTTAAAACATTGAGATCGAAACCTACTTTTTGAAGTCGGCTCACTACGTCTTCAAAATCTCTGTAATACATGCCACCAATCAAAAGCAGCAATGTATTAGCGTAAGGTATCGCTTTTATTAATTCATTGTTCTTATAGTTGAGTGAACTATCATTTCGAAAAAGTACAAAATTGTGCAAAGTTGTATCTTCAAAATTAATTCTAAGTTTATCCGGAAACTCAATATCCTCATGCCATACTGATGTTTTAATTATTGTATCGGAGTTGTATTGTGTTGTTTTTTGTAGAAATGAATAACGTTGGCAGGGCGCAAATTTAAATTTCTGATGCATGTAGCTGATTAGTTCTTTGCCATCCTTAAATTTTAGTTTGTTTTGATCGGTATCGATATCAATACTAATAACCTGTGCATTTATAAAAAATGTAATTAATGTAAATGATATGGAACTGAAAACTTTTATCATTTTAAAAAGTTATGTTGTCGATGAAATTCAGCGCATATGATCGCGCAAGCATTTGCTGCATTTAAAGATTCGCTCCCATTTTGCGATGCAGCAGGAATTGTAATGGGAGTATTTACATATGACAAAATATGTTCGGATATACCATTTGCTTCATTGCCTATCACAATAATTCCATTTTTAAGGGGCGTGGTATAAATATTTTGTCCATTAAGCACTGCTCCGTAAATTGGAGTTTCGTTATTTCCCACCATTAATTCTTCAAAATCCATATAAAAAACGTTTGTTCTCAAAATTGCACCCATACTTGCCTGTAGAGCTTTAGGATTGTAAATATCGGTGGTAGTTGGCGAGCAAGCTACTTGCTTAATTCCAAACCAATCGGCAATTCTTATTATAGTGCCAAGGTTTCCGGGATCGCGAATATCATCAATATACAACGTTAAATCGTCTCGTAATAAAGTCGGGGTAAAAGAGAATTTTTTCTTTAAGACTACGGCCAATACTTGGTTTGGTGCTTGTTGCAGACTTATCTTCGCAAGTTCTTCAAAAGTAATTTCTGATTGCGGAATATTTTTATCGTTCAAAATATTTTCATTTCGCGTCAAAAAATCCTTCAATGCAAATATTTCTTTTATCTTAAATATCGGGTCAATCAAAAACTCCGAAACTAATTTTACACCTTCTATTATAAAAAGGCCTTGCTCGTCGCGGTTCTTCTTTAAGTGCAGCGCCTGAATATATTTTATCTGGTTTTTACTAATCATTTTTAAAAGCTAAATTAGTAGGCTATAAATGTAACCAAACTAGTTGAGCTTTATTACTGATATTAAAAGAAATTTGCACGGCTTCATCATTAAGTACTTCAACGGCTTGTGTATTTTTTTTAGTGTTCTGTTGCTGAGTTCGTGCAACGTTAACAAACATTTAAAACCCGACGAATATCTTGTAAAAAGAAGCGTAATTAAGTATAACGGAACAGGCATCGACAACGGCGAATTGGAGGCATTTATCCGGCAAAAACCAAATCGGCGCATACTTAAAATTGT
The DNA here is from genome assembly GCA_043737035.1 of Bacteroidota bacterium. Lineage (GTDB taxonomy): Bacteria > Bacteroidota > Bacteroidia > B-17B0 > Aurantibacillaceae > UBA4416. Next base: position 1,722 of record JAYTBK010000431.1, read on the forward strand.
ACGGTTTAACTTGTGGCTTTACAATAAAGTGGATCAAGAAAAAATGATGCGGTATAAATTGGAACGGAATTTAAATTACGATCGGGTAAACGCGGAACGGATAGAAAAAAACAATCGTCGGAATGAGAGACGAATTGCGAAGGGAAAAAATCCTAGACAACCGAGATTAAAAAATAAAGAAAAACTTACATTTAGAGAAAGCCTTTTAGAGGCAGGTGAACCGCCGGTTATACTCGATACTCTGCTCACTAACGTTACGGTTAATCAACTTCAAAAATTTGTTTTTTCGCGTGGCTATTTTAATTCAAAGGTACGCGATAGTTTAGTGTTAGATTTAAAAGCAAAGCGGGCGCGAACGTTTTATTTTATTTCAAATTCCGCACCATACTGCATCGCGGGTATAAATTATAAAATCGAAGATCCACTCATTAAATATTTTATTTACAACGATACAAATTTGTGTCTTGTAAAAAGAGGTAATGTTTACAATGAAGATGTGATGCAAAATGAGCGTAACCGCATCACCGAAAATCAACTTAATAACGGCTATTTTTATTTTGCACCGGAGTATATTTATTATTTGGCCGATACAAATTTGGCTGGTCCTAACGTAAATATTACCATTGGCGTAAAAATGTTTTCTGAGGCTTACAGCCAATTGAATGATTCGATAGTTTACAAAAATCATCCACGTTTTTACATTCAAAATGTTTTTGTAATACCGGAGACGGTAAAAGATTTTCGAGGGAAATCAAACGAGGTTTACATGGGCGATACAATGGTTTATAATGAAATAAAAATTTTACATAACAACCCTTTGAAGTTTAGAAAAAAAGATCTTTTACGCGATGTAACCTTAGCTCCGGGGCAACTATATCAACAAAGTAAAGGCGAAGAAACTTACAAAGGCATGTCATCATTACGCGTTTTTAAAAGTGTTTTTATTCAATACCTTGTTAATCCTAACCATGCCGATAAGCTCGATTGTTACATTGTTTGTCAGCCATTGGTTAAGCAAGCTATTACGGTTGAAACCGAAGGCACCAATACATCTGGCAACCTTGGAATCGCAGGTAGTATTGTATTTCAAAATAAAAATACATTTAAAGGTGCGGAACTTGTTGAGCTCCGCTTAAAAGGATCAATTACCGCGCAAAAGCAGTTTAATACAGAGGAAACTACGACAATAAATAATGTACAAAGCACATTTAATACCATACAGTTCGGGCCGGAATTAACCATTTATTTTCCGAGGGCTTTGTTCCCTTTCACATTGTTTTACTATAAAAAAGATGCCAATGAAAAACGATATTTTACCCAACCCAAAACCATTTTAAATCTTTCATTAAACTATCAGTCGCGACCCGAATATTACCGTACAATTTCCAATATTTCTTACGGATTTAAATTTACAAACTCCAAAGGATTATTTACCTATGAGGTTATTCCTTTTGAAGTGTACAGTGTAAAAGCAAAATTATTTGGCAACTTCCGTGAAAGTTTGAACAGCCTTAATAATTTTTTTCTTTTGAATTCTTTTCAGGATCATATTACCACGTTATCCAAAGTCTCGTCAACCTACAATAACCAAAATCTTCCTAAAAAACGAAACCTCATGTTTTTAAGAACAACGATTAGTTCTTCGGGAAATATTTTACGTGGATTATATAATGCTACAGATCAGCCAAAAGATGGGCAAGGCAGGTACCTGATCGTTAGTACACCTTTTTCTCAATTTCTTAAACTTGATGGGGATTACCGCTTCTATTTTAAAATAAGAAAAGAGAGTAAGTTGGTTTACCGCTTTGCAGGCGGCATAGGTAAACCATTAGCAAACCTATCTGTGTTACCTTACGAACAAAGTTTTTTTGGTGGTGGACCCAACGGTATTCGAGCATGGCGGGCACGTACTCTCGGCCCTGGCGGTTATAGCCAACCCGATTCGGTAAATGCCCAGTATGATAAAATTGGTAACATTCAATTGGAAAGCAATATCGAATACCGGTTTCATATTTTTAAATCTTTTTTTGGCGCTTGGTTTGTTGATGCAGGCAATATATGGTTAACGTACGATGATCCCTATAAACCAAACGGAAAATTTACTGTAGCTAATTTTTACAAAGAAGTAGCAATTGGATCGGGCTTTGGTTTACGATACGATTTTAGTTTTTTTGTTTTGCGTTTGGATGCTGCGGTTAAAATACGCGATCCTAAATACGCCGAAAATAACCGTTGGACTTTTGATAAGATGCCGCTTAAATCAACCGTTTTAAATTTTGGTATAGGATATCCTTTTTAAATTACATTTTCGTTTTTCTCTTTTAAAATGGCTGTGTTAGCATCATCGCCACAAGTATTTTTTTATATCTTTGCAACTTATTTTTTAATCTCATGGGTTTTATTGAAGAGTTACATAAGCGTAAAACGTTTGCTATCATTGCGCATCCCGATGCAGGTAAAACAACACTCACCGAGAAATTGCTTTTGTTTGGAGGAGCCATACAAACAGCCGGCGCAGTTAAATCCAACAAAATTAAAAAATCTACTACTTCCGATTTCATGGAAATTGAAAAGCAACGTGGTATATCTGTTTCTACCTCGGTAATGGCTTTTGATTATCGCGATTTTAAAGTAAATATTTTAGATACTCCCGGCCACGAGGATTTTGCGGAAGATACCTACCGAACATTATCAGCGGTAGATAGTGTAATTATGGTAATTGATTGCGTGAAAGGTGTGGAGCCACAAACCCGGAAATTATTGGAGGTTTGCCGTATGCGGAAAACACCCGTTATTGTTTTTGTGAATAAAATGGATAGGGAAGGGCAGAACCCATTTGATTTGCTTGACGAAATTGAAAAGGAATTAAAAATTAAAGTCCGCCCGCTAACTTGGCCAATCGGTATAGGAAAATCTTTTAAAGGCGTTTATAATTTATACGAAAAAAAACTTTCGCTTTTTCAGGGAGACAGTAAAACTACGGTTGAAGAAAACGTTGTGATAAATGATCTAAATAATGGAGAAGTTGAAAAATTTATTAGCGAAGATTTTGCTAACCAGTTAAGAGCAGATGTTGAATTATTAGACGGTGTGTATGACGATTTTAAAAAAGAAAAATACCTTGAAGCAAATTTAAGTCCCGTTTTTTTTGGTAGCGCTGTAAATAATTTTGGTATAAAAGAATTGTTAGATTGTTTTGTTGAAATAGCTCCAACACCACAAGGGCGGGATACTGATACTGCAGGCGAAATAGAACCGGAAACTCCTAAATTTAGTGGTTTTGTATTTAAGATACACGCTAATTTAGATCCTAAACACCGCGATAGAATTGCATTTTTGAGAATTGTTTCCGGAAAGTTTGAACGTAATAAATATTACTACAACGTGCGCGAACAAAAAGATATGCGATTTAGTAATCCTACAGCATTTATGGCGCAACAAAAATCGGTGATTGATGAGTCGTATCCCGGTGATGTTATTGGCTTGTACGATGCCGGAAATTTTAAAATTGGTGATACCTTAACGGAAGGGGCGAAATTTAATTTCAAAGGCATTCCCAGTTTCTCGCCCGAACTGTTTAAGTACGTTATCAATCTTGACCCGATGAAAACCAAACAATTGCAAAAAGGATTGGAACAATTAACGGATGAAGGCGTAGCTCAACTATTCACAAAAAAATCGGATGGGCGTAAAGTTGTTGGTACCGTTGGTGCTTTACAGTTTGAAGTGATACAACACCGTTTAAAAAGTGAGTATAACGCTTCGTGTGGTTACGACAGTATTAATCTGTATAAAGCATTATGGATTGAGTGCGATGATAAGAAAAAACTCGACGAATTTTTAATTGATAAATCAAACCACATTGCGTATGACAAAGAAAACAGGCTGGTGTTTTTGGCCGAGTCGGCATGGCTTTTGCAAATGGCGCAGGATAAATTTCCAGCGGTAAAGTTTCATTTAAAAAGCGAATTTTAATTTGTAATTTAGGGGTTAAATGGCATCGGCAGAAAAAACATATTCAGAATATTACACAGTGGCCGAATGGGAACTTTGGAAAGATCAATGGGAATTAATAGCCGGATTGCCATATTGCATGAGTCCTGCACCAACTGTTAACCACCAAAAGATAAATACAAAACTGTTAACGCAGTTAAACATTAAATTGGAAAATTGTTTAAAATACAATGCTTACATGCCTGTTGATTGGCAAATTAATGAGGATACAGTGGTTCATCCTGATATTTCTGTGGTGTGCAGAGAAATTACCACAAACAGACTATTTTTTGCACCTACTCTTATTTTCGAAATACTATCGCCATCAACCGCACGAAAGGATAAAACAGAAAAATTTGAATTATACCAGCAAAACAGTGTAAAATATTATGGTATGGTAAATCTTGATAGTAAAAAAATTGAATTATTTTTATTGGTTGATGGTACTTATGTTAAACAAGATTTTAGTGATAATTATACATTTAACTTAGACGAATGTGACGTTAACGTTGATTTTACAACTATTTGGTAAAATTGTTTTTATAATCTATAAACAGTTAATCTCGAATTATTAATGCCAAACATTTTTGAATTTAACGGATACAAACCTGTAATTGATAAAACATCGTTTGTGCACCCCAATGCTACCGTTACTGGGAATGTTATTATTGGAAAAGATGTATATATTGGTCCGGGAGCAGCTATACGTGGTGATTGGGGGCAAATAATTATAGAAGATGGGTGTAACGTGCAGGAAAATTGCACTATACATATGTTTCCGGGCACAACCGTTTTATTAAAAGAAGCCGCACATATTGGGCACGGCGCAATTATCCATGGCGCGACCATTGGTAGAAACGTTTTGGTGGGTATGAATTCCGTAGTGATGGACAATGCCATAATTGGTGATAATTGTATAATAGGTGCATTGTGTTTTGTGCCAGCTAATACGATAATTGAAGCAAGAAAAATAGTTGTTGGAAATCCCGCGAAGGTTATAAAGGATGTGGGTGATGAAATGATTGCGTGGAAAACAAAAGGCACAGAATTATATCAAAAGTTGCCCGCAAATTGTTTTGCTTCTTTAAAACCATGTGAGCCGCTGCGGAGGTTACCGGCTTTTTTACCTGAACAACAGAACGATTATAAAACCTGGAATGAAGAAAAAAACAAAAAGTAATTATGTCTTAATCCGGCGTAGCGTAACAAGGCGGTGGTTTTATGTTTAGCTTGATTGACAAAGTGATCCCAAAAAAAACATACCAATCTTTCGTGCGTGGATTTCCACGCTGTTCATTGATGTTACTTCCTGCGTTTTTTGATCTGTCGGATAATGCCAGACTTAGCTCCGATGTGTAGGGCTTAACCGTTGGGTCGGGATAAATACCACTTACGTCATCCAAATAATCGGTAAACGTTTTCCGAGGCCCCCATTCAAAACCAATACCAACTTGTTTTGATACGT
>JAYTBK010000432.1:0-2869 GCA_043737035.1 Bacteroidota bacterium
TTATTACTGTCTTTTAATGCAAATAATGCGTAAAGCGCAAAAGGTTTACCAACGGGATTATCGGTACGGTAAGTTTTATGTGTGTTATCATCTAAAAAAATTCCTTTGCCAATAGTTGGAGTTATGCCAGCGGTAATTGAAGTTCCCACTACAAATGATGCGCCGCCGGGGTTAAAAAAAAGCGACGAAGCATCCTCCATCACTGCTGTGCCCGCACCGCCCATACCTTGCTGTTTTTGACCCTGAAGGTTCACCTGAAAGCCTTGACAATGCAGGGCAGTTGAAATAAGAAAAAATAAAAATTGAATAAGGGTTTTGTGCATTTATTTAATTTGAAAGTAGCGGTTTGTATTGATATTTAAAATTAGTGTTTTTTTAATAATATAAATAGAAGTTTAACTGCGTGAAAAGAAAAAATCCTCATCAGTAAATTACTAAAGAGGATTTTTAAAATATCAAACGTATTTAATCTACATTATCATGTAAAAAAGAATTGTTTGGCCTAATTTCGGTGTTGTTGTTTTCATCTTTTCCTAATGTATAGCGCGACACCTGCGAATCTTTAGAAGGCGTTGAATTATTGTTTTCTAAATTAATTTGCTTTCGTTGCCATGCTGATTCTTTTTCGAGATGAGCTAGGCCTTCAGGCGTTTTCATTTTGAGAGTTAGTTCTTTTAATTTTTTAATACGTTCCTGTGCCAAACGAATCTGTTCTTCTCGGCTGTGGCTCTCAAATTTACCCGTTGTTGTGTTATCCTCATCTGACGTAACGTCGTTAATAACAAATTCCTGTTTGGTGGTTTCTGTAATTGATTGATTTTCGTTAACGATGGTGTGAGTTGTTTCAAGCGTAAAAATTTCTTCTTCCAAATTAAAGATTTTTATTTCCGGTTTATTGTTTTCGGTATGATTATCTTCTGTTTTGTTGGGTGTTTCTTTTATCTCATTAACCTTTGTGTTGGTCAATTGCTCTTCGTTTTTTGTAATGATAAATGGTTCTGCGGTTTTAATTTCGTCAATGATAGAAGTTTGTACAGGTTCTTGTTTAGTAACCATTGGCTCATCCAACTTTACAATTTTACGTTCCTGAAAAACGGGCGCTTCATAACCTGAACTCATTTTAGAATTAAATCCTGTAGCAATAATAGTTACCGAAACATTATCTCCCAACGAAGGGTCGGTTCCGTAACCGGTAATAAGTTCCGCGGTACCACCGGCCGCTTCCTGAATAAAATCAGTGATTTCGCCAAACTCGTCCATTTCAATATCGTCGCTGCCACTCATAATATTTAATAATACATGGCGCGCGCCACTAATATCATTATCATTTAGTAATGGTGAAACCAATGCTGCTTCTACCGCGCGAATAGCGCGCTTTTCGCCGCTTGCAATAGCTGATCCCATAATAGCTACACCACTGTTTTGCATAACAGTTTTTACATCATTAAAATCAACGTTTACATGCATGTGCAGACTGATAATTTCAGCGATACTCTTTGCAGCACTTGTTAAAACATTATCGGCGTGTGCAAAAGCTTCCGTCATTTTTAAGCTTCCGTAGATTTCGCGTAATTTATCATTTCCAATAACGATAAGCGTATCTACATATTTTTTCATTTCTTCAAGTCCTCGTTCGGCTTGTTCCCTGCGTTTTTTTCCTTCAAATGAAAACGGTATCGTTACAATACCAACTGTAAGGATACCTAATTCTTTTGCAATAGAAGCAATTACCGGCGCAGCGCCTGTTCCTGTGCCGCCGCCCAAGCCGGCAGTAATAAATACCATTTCGGTATTTTCGGTAAGTAAAGCTTTTATTTCGTCAATACTTTCTAATGCCGAATCGCGGCCAATTTCCGGTCGTGCGCCTGCACCGAGGCCTTTAGTTAACGAATTTCCTAATTGTATTTTATGCGGAACCGGACTTTTTTCCAACGCCTGTTTATCGGTATTGCAAATTATGAAATCCACGCCTTTAATACCCAATCGGTACATATGGTTTACAGCGTTGCTTCCGCCGCCGCCAACACCAATTACTTTTATAATTGAGCTTTCGTCTTTTGGTAATTCAAATTGCATCATGGTATTTAGTATTAATTGATTTGTATTATTATGATTTATTGTGTTGTCCATTGTAGTAAGTTGTTCTTTTATTTTGTTGTTGTGTTGTATGATTGTTTATTATCTTCTGTCTTTCAATTGGGGTTGCTATGTTCTAATTAAATACAGATTGAAAGACAGAAGATAATAAACAATTTCTACAATGTTCTAGCTTTCTACTCCACATCGTCGCTCATCCAATCTTTAGCCTTTGTAATTAGTGAATCAAAGAAGTTGCCTACTTTTTTTGTTGAATGGCCTACTACTTTTTTCTCTTCTTTCTTTTTAGTTTCGGAAGCGGCTTCTACCAACACTTTTTCCTCGTAAGGTTTCGAAGTGTTAGTTCCGCGTTTAGCTTCTCTTTCATATTTTTCAATCCCTTTCATCACCAAACCAACGCCTGTAGCATACATCGGATTTTTTAATTCGTCGTCAGAACCTGCAAGGTGTTCATTTGGTGTTCCAATACGACAATCCATTCCTGTGGTAAGCATCATTAATTGTGGTAAATGTTTTAATTGTGAACCGCCACCCGTAACCACAATTCCACCGGCAAGTTTGCGTTCGAAGCCTGAATTTTTTATCTCGAATAAAACAAATTCCAAAATTTCTTCCATTCGCGCTTGAATTATTTGTGCCAGCGTATTTACCGAAATTTCTTTATGCGGCCTGCCCCTCAAACCTGGTATTGAGATGACCTCATTTAATTGATTTTCCTGCGCAAGAGCCGAGCCAAAACGCATTTTCAGTTGTTCGGCTTGTGTTTTTATGA
>JAYTBK010000433.1:0-2858 GCA_043737035.1 Bacteroidota bacterium
TCACTTTTTACCTTCTCTTTTACCGTTTTTTGAGAACTTAAAATTTTATCAGAATCATTTGTTGTTGTAACATCTTCTTTAGATATGGATTCTGCCGAATTTGTGCTTAGGTCGTAAACTTTACGTTCCGGTTTTAAAAATGTTTCGTTCAAGGTCGAAAGCCCCGAAGCGATTAACCTAACGGGTGTAAACGATTCTTTTTCAACTTTAGCTTCTACTTTTTCGGTTGGTACAACCGGTTCGGGTGTATCGATTGGGTTTGTTTTTCGTATAGCTAATTTATCAGTAGTTGATTTTTTGTAAGAGGTGTGCCCGAAATTAGTATAGCGCTGAGTTGTAAATTTATTACTTTTGCAACTTGTTAAAACTATTAAGGCAATTAACGGAAGGTAAATAAATGTTTTCATAATTTTTATATTTTATATTATACATTCAAATCTTATACCACATAATTTTATCACCCTAAAATTGATTCATCCCGTTAATCGTTGGCATCAGCACTTACTATGTTTAGAGGTGTAAGGATGACAAAAACAAAAAACCCTTTAAAATTTAATTTAAAGGGTTTAATTTTTAGTGACCTCGAAGGGATTCAAACCCCTAACCTCCTGATCCGTAGTCAGGTGCTCTATTCAGTTGAGCTACGAAGCCATTAATTTTGGTTTGCAAAGGTACTAAATAAAATGGGAATAAAAAATAATTTTAACGCATTTGTTATTATGTGACTTCCCAAAAGATGTCACTCATTTCCATTCCAACGAATGAGAAATCTCTTGTAAAATTTCGGAATTAAATGCATCCTTAGTCAGATTAACAGTAATACAAACTTCTCGATACAGTCTTCGTACCTCAAACTAACCCAAAGTGACTAACACAAAACTTCAATCATTTTTTCGGCAACAATGAGGCTCATTTTGTAATTGCTTTCGTGTGTCCAACCGGCAATATGTGGTGTTAATATAACATTGTTGGCGTTAATTAAAAAATTAAAGGGTTCGGGTAATTGAACTTTATCAATACTTTCAAACGATACTGCTTCATATTCTAACACATCTAAACACGCGCCTGTAACTTTTTTTTGTTTTAAAGCTTCTACTAAATCAGCCGTATTTAGGCATTTGCCACGTGCTGTATTAATTACGTAAATTGGTTTTTTAAATTGATTGATGAATTGTGCATTTACTATATATTCAGTTTCAGATGTTAAAGGTACGTGTAGACTAACAATATCAGCACTTTCAAAAATCTCTTCCAAAGTGGATTCTTTTACAAACTCATTTCCAAAATTTGTTTTGTATTTATCGTAAGCTAAAATTTTACAATTAAAGCCTTTTAATTTTTGAGAAAAACTAGTACCGGTATTGCCTAAACCAATAATGCCAATGGTTTTACCTGTAATTTCGTAACCTCTATTTTCGGCTCGTAGCCAAATGCCTTGTCGCACCTCGGCATCGGCTTTTTTTAAATTATTTAAAAGCATTAACAACATTCCTAAGGTGTGTTCGCCAACCGCATCTCGGTTACCTTCGGGGGCATTTACGCAAACAATGTTTTTAGCAGATGCAAATACAACATCAATATTTTCCATACCAGCGCCAACTCTGCCAATGCATTTAAGTTTTGGACAAGTACTTAATAAATCTTTGGTGAGTTTAAATTTGCTTCGTATAACTACGCCATGGTAATTTGGTAAAAGTTGTTGTAATTCTTGCGCAGACTTATCGTAAAACAAATCGCATTCAAAACCTGCATTTATAAGTGTTTGATGAAGAATGGGATGATTCTCGTCGGCGATAAGGATGCGCATTTTTTTTAACACAGAGATTTGGAGTTTTTGAGGACACTGAATTATTTTCTTTTTTTATTTAACCTGGTGAACTAATTATCTCTTTTCACTCTGTAAATAATTAATATTATAAATTTTAAAATTTAAGCAGCGGTTACTAAAGCAAAGTTGCCGTCTATTTTAAATTTCCAGCCTAGCTCAAATATTTTTGGTAAAAAACGGCGGTACAAAAGCATACGTGCGTTTTCTTTGCTATCGTCTTCATCATCGCGTCCAACGGCATTAAATTCGTAAACGTTTACTTTTGGATGTTCGTGCATGTAATTTTTTACAATCTCTACAATTGTATTCATTACTTGATAGACTTCGCCACGGTTGGTAGCCACATATTCTTCGCCTTCAAACTCATCGTTCACTACTCCAAAAACAATGTTTGCATGCAAAATATTATCTTGCAAACGCCCAAAGCGTACCTCGTAACGCAAGCCGCTGTTAGTATTAAAGTAATATACCCCCGCACTTGGTATGTTGGGATATTCGATAGATAAGATATTTTTGTAAGTTGTAGCCAAATAAATTTTATACTAATTCGGTTTGTTTTTTAAATCTATCTGCTAAAATTAAATCTTTACTGCCGGTACTGTAATCGTAAAAACCTTTGCCTGATTTTGTACCTAAATGCCCTGCGGTAACCATGTTTACCAACAAAGGACAAGGGGCATATTTTGGATTTCCAAAACCATCCTGCAATACGCGTAAAATATTTAAGCATACATCCAGGCCAATAAAATCGGCTAACTGAAGCGGGCCCATTGGGTGAGCCATTCCTAATTTCATTACGGTATCAATTTCTTCAACACCTGCAACGCCTTCATATAAAGTTATAATGGCTTCGTTAATCATTGGCATTAAAATTTTATTTGCCACAAAACCGGGGTAATCGTTTACTTCGACAGGTATTTTATTTAATTTTTTACTGGTTTCCATTATTAAATTGCACACTTCGTTGCTGGTGCTGTAACCGCGAATAACTTCAATTAACTTCATTACCGGTACAGGATTCATAAAGTGC
>JAYTBK010000434.1:0-7151 GCA_043737035.1 Bacteroidota bacterium
TATTTATCTTCCTTGGAATTATATTTCTTGCTGGGGGTATTTTAACCATTGGTAACATACACCAAACTTTTAGCAAAAAACTTCAGGTAACCACTTTTTTTTCCGATGTAAATGGATTACAAAAAGGTAACAATATTTGGTTTTCCGGTGTAAAAATAGGCACAGTACGACGCGTAGAATTTTATGGAAGCAAACAGGTTAAAGTAATTATGAATATTGATGAAGATGCGCAAATGTATATTCGTAAAGACGCGAAAGTTAAAATTAGTACCGACGGATTGATAGGTAATAAAATTTTAGTGATTTATGGTGGATCTGCAAATGCAAGTTCGGTTACTGCCGATGATACTTTAGGTGTTGAAAAAACAATTTCAACGGAAGATATGATGACCACTTTCCAGGAAAATAATAAAAATGTGTTAGCCATTACAAACGATTTTAAAGTCATTAGTAAAAAATTGGCAGATGGAAACGGAACTATTGGTAAGCTTATTAACGATGAAAATATATACAACAATATTTCATCCATGACCAATTCTTTAAAAGCCGCTTCTGATAAAGCGCAAGGGTTAATGGCATCGCTATCTACATTTAGCGCAAAGTTAAATAATAAGGGAACATTGGCTAATAGTTTAGTTACGGATACAATTGTTTTTAACTCTTTAAAATCTACGATTCTTGAACTGAATAAAATTTCTGACACTGCCGCAGTTTTTATCGCAGGCATCAAACGCGATGTAAATAACCCGAAAAGTACAATTGGTGTATTATTAAAAGATGATCAAGCGGGCGCAGATTTAAAAGCTACTCTTAGAAATCTGGATAAAGGATCTAAGAAACTTGAAGAAGATCTTGAAGGTTTACAACACACTTTTTTATTGAAACGGTATTTCAGAAAGAAAGATAAAGAAGAGAAGAAATAAAAAGGACTTTTATTGTTGATTAGTTAAGTGATGGTGAAAATTAATTTTTTCTTCGTCACTTAATTCGCTTGGTTTAAACCTTCGACTCCGATCACTCATTTTTTGAAGAACCCAATCAGGCCACGTTTTTTCATCTTCGGCGTCGTAAATTCTAATGTGCTGGCCTTCTTTATCAGAAAGTATTTTTTCGGTTGTTGTATTTAATATTCTTGCTGCAGTTTCAACACCCGAATGCGCCGCGCCTCCTACACCGTGCGATAGTGTACTTGCTCCGCAAAGATAGAGGTTGGTTATTTCCGATTTGTTTTTATAAGTAAAAGGCCCAATTTGATTAAATGTTTTTTCAGTTCCGTAAACATTACCGTTGGTTGATTGAATGAAATATTCGTTTGTTTTAGGTGTTCCCAATTCGGCCTGAATGATATGCTGTTTAACGCTCGGAATTATTTTTTCAATATTATTTAAAAATTTATTTATTATTTTTTCTTTCTTCACTTTATATTCATCCGAGCGGTAATCCGTTTCATCATCAAATGTTTTGAAACTCTCGTAGCTTATAAAAGTTACTACTTCAAAATTATGGTATCGGCCATTAAATGAAACCGGGTCTTTAAGCGTAGTGCAACTTAAAAATATCGCGGGAAATTCTTCTCCCTCATAAATTTTATCGCCACTTAAATCTACATATGCTTCATCAATATCTTCGTTTTTAAATGCCCAAATGTTCCCTGAATCCAAACCGGCTTTCCTTACATCCATATCAAGCGTTAAAAAAAGGATCAAAGAGGTTGCCGAATATTTTGTTTTGCTTAATTTTTTTATCAGTCCGGCACTTAAATGTTCCTTGCCTACCATTTGTAAATAGGTAACCGAAGGATCGGCGTTGGATACTATTACGTCGGCCATAATTTTTTGGCCATCATGTAATTCAACCCCAACCGCTTTTTTATTTTCAATTAAAATCGTTTTAACTCCTTGTTTTGTTCTAACCTCTGCGCCAAGTTTTTTTAAGGTGTTTGTCATTGCCTTTACAATACCACCGCCGCCGCCCATTGGGTAAAAACCGCCATCAAAATAATGGTACATAATCATGCAATGCACCGGAAAACTTGCTCGACTTGGCGGAAGGCCGTGATCGCCACACTGCACGTTGAGTATTGCTTTTAATACAGGATCTTTTATATACCAGCCTATTACCCTTTTTAAGCTGAACAGCCCATATTTACCCATGTGCCTAGTGCGATAAGGCACAGTAACGTGATCCCAAAATGTGCGAAGGTTTGGCATTAACTGTATTTCATTACTTACAGTTTTAACCATATCAAGGTATTTTTTTATATTTTTTCGTTCTTTCGGAAACTGTTCGGCAAGCTTTTCATGAAAGTTATCGAGGCCTGCAGGAACATCAAATTTTTTATTTCCAATATGGCAATGTTCGTAGGCCTTGGAATTCATTCTAAAAAAAACCAGTTCGTTTGCAATTCCTAAGCCGCGATACAATTCGTTTGTAGATTGCCCTTCGTCCATTAAACCGATGTAATGCACACCCGGACTGAAGCGTTGGCCATTTAAAGTAAAGCTGTGGCACCAACCGCCCGGTACATAATGTTGTTCGAGTACAAGTGTTTTTTTTCCGGCTTTGGCAAGACAAATTGCCGCCGATAAACCACCGGCGCCGGATCCAATAATAATTGCGTCGAATTTTTCCATAGGTAAAATTAAGGAATAAAATATGGCAATTGCTATAAAAGCATGATGTTAACTACAATCGTAAGGGTATATTGTAAATTTGCATTTATAAATTTTGTTTGCTCCTTTTAGTAAAATTATCAGTAAAATGGTTGGTAATTTAACGTTGAGAGGTGTAACTAAGTTAATTGAATTGAATGTAGAATACGGCGCGTCTGAAAATGACGGACAAGAAAACGTGAAAAATGGATTTGAAGTAACGGGAATCGTTAACCGTAAAGAATTTGGAATGACATGGAACAAATTAACCGATACAGGTGGCTTAGGATTAGGTGACGATATAAAGTTAATTGCATACGCGCAGGTTGCAAAATTAGTTGAAGAGGAAGTGCATTAATAATTCTAGTTGTAAAAAAGTATAATTAAATATCAATTTTTTTGTTTTGATATTTCACGTTCATTAAAGCCCTTGGCGAGATTAGTCTTATCGGGGGTTTTTTGTACCTTTATGTAAAACACAACGCACTATGAATAAAAACGGGCCAGTGATTGTTATCGAAGATGATCTTGACGATCAGGAAATATTAACAGAAGTTTTTAAAAAACTCGGTTATAAAAATGAAGTCGTATTTTTTCAAGACGGCACAAAAGCCTTGGATTACCTCAATAAAAGGGACATTACGCCCTTTCTTATTCTATCTGATGTGAACATGCCAAAGATTAATGGCTTTGAGCTGCGAGAGAAGGTATTTGCTGATGAGCAGCTTCACACTAAATGCATTCCTTATTTATTTTTCACAACCAGCGCTGATAAAAAAGCTGTCATGGACGCATACGCGTTGTCTGTTCAGGGCTTCTTTGTAAAACCCAGTAATTTTGAAAAGCTTGAAGACACCATTAGAAAAATTATGGAATATTGGAAAGAATGTATTGCTCCTACGGAGTATGTTTAGTGATACCTATCTTGAAAAAATTCGCTGTATTTCAGTAAAGAGCAATTGAACATAAATCAACCTACACTTACATCTGTCCTTTTTTTAAAGTTTTGGAAGAATAGGGAATGTTGTTCCCTGATCAGTTGGTGAGGCAGTGTTTGCATCGCCATTAATTTTTAGGAATTAGTATATTGAAAGTGGCCCCCCCGTTTTCCCCTACTGCTGCGGAGATATGCCCTTGATGGTTTTGCACAATTCTAAGGCAGATTGCTAATCCAATTCCAGTTCCTTCAAATTCAGTCTTGCCGTGCAAACGCTGAAAGATTCTGAATATTCTTTCAACATGATCATTATCGAATCCAATGCCGTTGTCGCTAAATTCAATGTGATAGTATGTTTTGTTTTTACCAAGCACCAACCTTTTTGCTACTTTTTCAAGCTTGGCAATAGATGAGGAAATTTTAATTATTGGCTTTACACCGTCCTTATGATATTTAAGCGAGTTTGACAGCAGGTTTCCGAAAAGCTGCGTCATCTGCGAAGAGAGGGCATCAATTATTGGAAGTCCAAATGTCTCGATGGTTGCCTGGGTTTCATCTATCTGAAGTTCGAAGTCTATTTTAAGAGTTTCAACTATTTTATTCAGATCGACTTTTTCAAAAGTATTTGGCGCTTCTTTGATACGAGAGAACGCAAGTACATCCCGTATCAGTTTCGTCATCCGGTCCGTTGAATTGTAAATTTTTGAAAAGTAATCTTTTGATTTTTCACTTTTGTCTTGGATGCTATACTCAAGCATCTGTGTGAATGTGCTGATTTTTCTTACAGGCTCCTGTAAATCATGTGATGCAATATAAGCGAATTGCTCGAGTTCCTCATTTGAACGCTTGAGGCGAAGGTTAGATTGAGCTAGTTCTTCGGTGCGTTTTATTACTGCTTCTTCAATTTCTTTTCTGGTTTCAACCTGTTCGGTAATATCCACACAAGAGCTGACATACCCCGCAAAAACACCATCGGAATTTAAGCGTACTGAACTGCGGGAATGTAACCACCGGTATTCACCATCATTAGCCAACATTCGAAAATCGCTTGTAAATGGACTTCGAATTTTAAAAGCCTCAAGATAAATGTTTACATGACGCTCTCTATCTTCAGGATGAACCAAATCTACCCAACCAAATTTTAATAATTCTTCTATAGGTCTACCAGTCATTACTGTCCAGGCATTATTTAAGTAAGTCGCATTACTCGACTCGTCGCCTACACCAATTAATATATCCGTTCCTTCGGCCATTGCACGAAAACGTGCTTCGCTTTCTTCTACTTTTTTTCTTGAGCGGACCTGTTGTGTTACGTCGGTAGCTACCATCAATACACCGCTTATTTCGCCCTTAGTATTAAGTTGCGGTTGGTAGGTAAGATTTACATAAATAGTTTCAAGTTCGCCGCCGCGTTTCAATTCAACTGCCACCTCATTAGCTATAAAAGGTTGGCCCGTTTCAATTACTTTATTCAATAATTCATCAAAACCTTGGCCCTTTAGCTCTGGCAGTGCTTCTAACAATGGTTTATTTTCCAATTCTTCGGGTTTCCTTCCGACCAGTTCAGCATAAAAGGCATTTACTAATCCAAACGTTAGATTTTCCTTACTCATGATTGCAATTGCTACCGGTGATTGTTCAAAATAAGCAAGCAATTGTTCTTGTTGCTTTTCGATCTTCTCCTGAGCAACTTGCAGATTATGTGATGCGATTATTTGCGCTGTAGTTTCTAAACAAGTCACAAAAACACCCTCTATTGCGTTTTGATCTCCGTACGCCGGACTATAACTAAATGTCCAATATACATCCTCAATTTTTCCATTTCGGTATATTGGCAATTTTTGATTTTCAAACCATGCCGCCTCACCTGTAGTCATCACTTTTTCTATAAGAGGGCCAATAAAATACCAAATCTCAGGCCAAACCTCTTTACCACCTTTTCCAATTAATGGATGCTTGCCGTTCTCACCTAAGCTAGGCCGGTAAGCATCATTGTAAAAACACAATAACTCCTTACCCCAAAACAAAAACATGGGCGAAGCAGCATGTAAAATAATACCAATTGTAGTTTGCAGGCTGTGCGGCCAGTTTTCAGGACTACCCAACTTAGATTGTTCCCAATTGTAATTACGGAGAAGTTCCCCCATTTCTCCACCACCCCGCAGAAACCCGATATTATGTTGAATGCTGTTTTTCACGCGTGTTAATTATTATGGGTTTTAGAATATCTACAAGAGCATCAAAGCGATTGGGTTTAGTAATAAAATCTATAGCGCCCATCTCTTTAGTTAACTTAATAGTGCTTGGGTTAGAGCTTGTTGAAAATATAATTACCGGAATGGTTTTCGTTTCCTCCCTCTTTTTAACTTCCGTTAAAAACTCTTGGCCGCTCATAACAGGCATATTTAAATCCAAAAAAATAACGTCAGGGTTTAAATCTTTGTTTAGCAGTTTACCTAAAGCTTCGCGAGCGTTTGTAAATGTAACGCACTGTAATTTTTTTGAAATGGAAGTTAAAGCGGATAAGAAGATCTCATGATCTTCTGCATCGTCATCAATTAACAAAATGTTGCGATAAAGCATATCTTGTAAAGCTAACTTTTTTATTAAACAAATAACTTTTAAACGACGTTATTAAGTACGCTGGTTCGACATACAATACAAAAAACTAGACTTTTAAAAAATCTTAGCCGACATTTTTGGAGTGTGCATATCCAAAAATTTAAAATTAGACAAACTATAAATGGATATCATTAAAATAAAACAACAAACCACTATCTAGTCAGCTTTATTTTTCAGCTTGAGTGGTAATAGTAAAAATAATCTGGGAAACTGAAGTACAACAAAGAATTGTAGAATATTTCAAATTAGTTGGAATTAAATACGAAGCAAGAGAAGTCGTAATTGTCTTGTAGATTTCATGAATTTGGACATTAATTTGTTAACCCAGTTCGAAGAAAAGTTTATTTATCCGACAAAGTAAAAGCAGCTCGTATTCCTCTTGGCAAATAATACCAAATACAAATATTAAATAGTCCAATTTAAACATTCAAAAATTTATGGATATGAACATGCGGAAACGATCATTTTTTCAGTTAATTGATTTACTTGGCTTTCAATAAAGTCTGATAATTGTTTTAAATTTTTGAATAGACAGCCGGTAAAATTTGTTTTTATTTTTTCCAGGTACAGGCTCTGTTCGTTACAATTATACTTTAATTTTAAAAGACGCGACTAACTTAGGTTACCATTCTATTGGCCCCTTTCTGCTGGCAACCTTTTTGTATATTAATAATGACATATACTCTTATTATTAACCTAAAAAATAAATCTTATGGAAACCACAAAGGATAAAACAACGGGTAAACAAAAAACAGTTTCAATTAAAAGAACATTCAACTTGCCAATCGATATCGTTTGGAAAGCATGGTCACAAGAGGAAAGTTTTAAAAAATGGTGGGGACCAAAAAATTATACTTGCCCTAGTTGCACAATAGATTTTAAAGTAGGTGGCAAATGTTTGGCAAGCATGAAAGGGGAAGATGGGAAAGAAATCTGGTCGA
>JAYTBK010000435.1:0-7135 GCA_043737035.1 Bacteroidota bacterium
CTCTAATTTTTCAAGCGTGTGGTATGTGGTCTGTTCAATATTATCAGTAGTGTAAAATTTCGAATACACTTTAAATTTTTGTGATTCGTTTTTTTGAAAATATGCTCCCAACACTTCTTCCGCATTACCGTAAGCATTTGCAGTATCAAGTGAATGGATTCCATTTTCGTGTGCAAAATCTAATATATTAAAAACCTGATGAGGTAAAGGTTTGCCAAATGAATTGTTTATTCCATAATCCATTCCAAATTGAACCGTTCCCAATATTATTTTTGAAGTTAAAGTCAATTTTTAGTTTTAAATTTTGCGAGCATATGAACATCCACTACTTCGCCGGTAACGGAAACACAGTGGTGTTTAAATAATCCTTCTTCAATAAAATTACATTTAATAAATGCTTTATAAGAACCTATATTATTTGAATAACAGCCAGCCATCACTTTATCTAAATTAAGTTGGTTAAACGCAAACTCGGCAATAAGTGCGATAGCTTCAGTGGCGATTCCTTTACCCCAAAAATTTTTATCCCCAATTAGAATTCCAATATCGGCTCGTTTATGATAGGTATTAACCGGGCCAATTTTTATATTTCCAACATGAAGTTGAGTGGCAGTATCTATTATGGCAAAAAAGTAGGTATCCGGTGAAAGTAGTGTATGTTGAATAAATTTTTCAACATTCTCTCGGGTTGCCAATACAAACCTGCTCTCAAGGTATTGATTAACTTCTTTATCATTGAGCCAATCTACATATTCTTGCGTCGCGTCATCGACCATTAACGGCCGTAAAAATATTTTGTTTCCATTCAGCATTATTTGTGCAATCTAATAGGAATTCCTGCTGTACTAATATGAGAACGTGTTTGAATAGGGCTTTGATCTTTGAAACAAAAAAAAGTTCCGGCGCTAACCGCATCAGCACCTGCCTTAAATCCATCAATAAAATGGCTTGCCAATCCACATCCACCTGAAGCAATTACCGGTATTTTTACACTTCGAGAAATTTCTGCCACTATGTCGATGTCAAGGCCGGTTTGCGTTCCGTCCTTATCTATAGATGTGATTAAAATTTCGCCCGCTCCCAACCTTTCTGCTTCTATTGCCCAAGCAACAGGTTCAAGAGCAGTTTCAGTTTTACCATTTTTTATAAAAACTTTGTTATTTCCGTGGATCTTCTTGTAATCAATACTTACCACTACACACTGTGCTCCAAATTTTTCGGATGCTGAAGTTATAAAAGATGGATCCAACACAGCTTGTGTATTTATTGAAACTTTATCCGCTCCATTAGAAAGTAAATCTCTGAAATCACTTAATTCTTTTACACCGCCGCCTATAGTAATTGGCATAAAAATTTCTTCGCTTACTTTTCGGATAATATTTAAAACCAAGTTTTTATTTTCAGTTGTTGCATTAATATTTAAAAAAATTAATTCATCTGCCGACTGTGCCTCATAAATTTTAGCCTGTGAAACAGGGTCGCCTGCGTTAATATTTTTATCATAATTAACAGTTGTTACCAACACCATTCGTTCACTGTTACCAAAAGTCATTGACCTTAGTAACAATTTTGGAATGAGTCTTCGTTTTACCACTAACTAAAACTTTTATGAATAAAATTACTTAAAACCATAAGGCCGTGCTCTTGGCTTTTTTCGGGATGAAACTGACAGCCCACGATATTATTTTTTGCCACTGCAGCCGTAAACATTTTTCCATGATTAAATGTAGCGATTACCTCATTTTGGTTTTTGCATTTCATATAATAGGAATGTACAAAGTAAAATTCGGGTGTTCCTACAATAGAATTAAATAATGGATGATTAGTACATGTTGTTTCGCTCCAACCTACATGTGGCACACGGCACTTTTCATTTTCGGTTACAATTAATTCAACCTCTGCGTCAAACCACCCCAACCCAGTCGTTTTACCACCTTCATATCCAATGCTTGCCATTACCTGCATTCCTAAACAAATTCCTAAAATAGGTTTTCTGTTCTCGAGAATTTCTTTATTGAGCTCATTCACAAATCCTCGCTCGGATATATTTTTTATACAATCGGGAAAAGCGCCAACACCCGGAAGTATCAATTTTTCATAGGATTGAAGTTGTTCTGGAGAATCGATAAGTTCAGCATCAAAACCCAAATACTCTACTGCGTTTTTAACCGACAGCAGATTACCCATTCCATAATCAATAATTCCTATCAATGTAATTGTCTATACTCGGTTAAAGCGGTTCAATAGCACTTCTGCTTCATCACGAGTTAAACCATCGCCTTTGAACCATGCATCAAAATCTTTCATTTTTTTACTGTCTTGCTTAGTGCTTTCCATATCAAATTCCCAAGGAGAAACTTGGTGACTTAAAGCGATATCATAAAATTCTTTTTCGGTTAAACCTACAAAGTCTAAAAAAATTTGAAGGCTCTTTGGTTTCTTTCCTTCGTATTCTTTTATTAAGTGCATGGCATCATCTCGTTCCATTCTATTATTTCTAATGTCAATAGAAGCAAGATGAGATGGCCGCGTGTAGCCTCGCTTTATAAATTTGATGTAATCTCTCACACCTTGCATGTAGCATTCAATTTTTTCATAACTGTATTGGGGTGGTACATTTTCTACTTCATCACCTTGCCAATCTAATTCATCTTGTAAAATTTTCACTTGTTTTTTAACGTCCCATGGAACATACGAACCTAAACAAAGTGACCGATACCCAATTTTACGAAGGTCTTTTAATGGCGGATATGAATATGGTTTTACGTCCCTTGGATCGAGGTCGCCACCAAACCGCACAAGCATATCATCCGCTGTAATTCCTAAATTAATGTAGCGATTGAATTTTTTTTCATCTACTTCTTCAGGAGTATCGTACGAATAATAAGCGGTATATTCTGCTGACGGTTCTCCCCAAAATATGAGCGGTACATTATAGCGTATAGCTACCTGCATTGGGTACGAAAAAATACCTGTATGACAGTGCCAACAAAAATCTCCTTTTTCTAAAAAGGATTGTAGCATTAATTTTTTAACTACGTTCCAATTTGGTGTAAAATGGTGGAAATCAACTCCTAATTTTCTTAAAACACGCTTCGTATTTTCCTCAATATTTGGGCGGAGAAAGCCGTGATCGAACCTTACTACGAGTGGCTTTACTTTATAGTATTTTACTAGATAATAAAGTGTCCATGCGCTATCTTTTCCTCCGCTAAAAGGCACCAAACAATCGTAATCATTTTTGCCACGGTACTCTTCAATCAATTCGCCAAGTTCTACTTTTCGCTGACCCCAATCAACCGATTCTTTAACTTTAATATTGTTGCAAACATTGCATGCACCTTTATCGTCGAACATAATTGTTTCGTGTGTTTCAGGCGTTACACATTTTGTACAGCGTTTTAATTCCATGATCTATTTAATTATAAAATTCAATTATTGTTTTTATTACGTAGTCTTGTTCTTCATCTGATAGTGATGGGAACATTGGTAAACTAAGGCATTGGGAATAAAATTCTTCAGACACCGGAAAATCACCATCTTTGTAGCCCTGAGTGCGATAAAATGGCATTGTATGAACCGGAATATAATGAACTTGTGTAAAAATATTTTTTGTTCTCAAATAATTATACAGTTCCGTCCGGTTTTTTGCTTTAATAATGTACAAATGGAAAGCATGTCCTTTTTGTAGTGAAGGATCTTGAATGTTTAGTTGCTTATTGTTTTGGAAAGCCTGATTATATTTTGCTGCAATCGATCTCCGTTTTGCTAATCCATCGTTCGCTCTCTTTAATTGGGAGATTCCAAGAGCACATAACATATCCGGCATTCTATAATTGTACCCTAGTTCCATCATTTGATAATACCAACCTCCGTGATTTTCAGTCATAACGTCAATATCTTTTGTTATTCCATGAGTACGCAATATACAGAGTTTTTTAAACAATTCTTCGTCGTTCGTTGTGATCATTCCGCCTTCTCCGGTAGCTATGTGTTTTACAGGGTGGAATGAAAAAATGGCTAAATCCGCGTAGTTACCATTTCCACAATTTTGGTTAATTCCTTGGCTATCTTCAAAAAATCCTCCCGGTGAATGACAGGAATCTTCAATGATCCATAAATTATTTTCGGATGCAATTTTTTTAAGAATTTCTAAATTGTTAGCTAGCCCGGCGAAGTTAACTGGTATAATGCCATTGAAGTAGCCTTTTGGTTTAGAGGCAATCAACTTCTGCAATTTTAATTCGTCGATTAAGAACGTGTCAGGGTTTATATCGGCAAAATGCACATTCCCGCCACAATATTTTACGCAATTGGCGCTTGCCACAAAAGTAATTGGAGTAGTAATAACATTTGTGCCTTCTCTTACGTTTAATGCCAGTGCACAAAGATGTAAAGCGGCAGTGCCGTTACTGACTGCAACCGCGAATTGGGAGCCAATATATTCTGCAAACGCTTTCTCGAACTCTGCAATTTTTGGACCTTGTGTTAAAAACTCGGAAGTTATCGTTGTAACTATAGCGTCAACATCTTCTTTTGTAATATGCTGTTTGCCGTAAGGAATTGGTTTCATGGTTAAGCAGTAAAATTTACGTCGACATGTTCTTTTATTAATTTTCTTAATTCTTCAACTTCCACCCATTCCGTATTTTCCCCTGAATTGTACTGAAATCCAATTGGAACAGGTTTCGCATTAAAATGTTTCTTATACTCTTCAATGTTCCAATGCGTAACTTGCGGAAGAATTGCATAATATTGTCCGAGGTCGTAAGTTGAAAAAGAATCGGAAGATGTAATCATTTCTTCATGAACTTTTTCCCCCGGTCGAATTCCCACAATTTTATGTTCGCATTCGGGACCCACTGCTTTTGCAACGTCGATGATCTTATAAGATGGAATTTTTGGCACAAATATTTCACCACCCCAAGCGGAGTCCATCGCGTGTAATACCATATCAGCGCCTTCTTGCAATGAAATATTAAAACGAGTCATGTTTGGGTCGGTAACCGGCAAAATCCCTTCTTTTCGTTTACTTAAAAAGAATGGGATTACAGAACCGTTAGATCCCATAACGTTTCCGTAACGAACTACGGAAAATTTAATATCCCTGAACCCCTTAATATTATTCGCTGCAACAAACAACTTATCTGAACATAATTTCGTTGCGCCATATAAATTTATTGGGGCCGCTGCTTTATCGGTTGATAGAGCTACCACATTTTTTACGTTTGTGGCCAATGCAGCATTTATAACGTTTTCAGCGCCGAGTACATTTGTTTTTACGCATTCCATTGGATTATATTCTGCGATGTGAACATGCTTCATTGCGGCAGCATGAATAACGTAATCGATTCCCTCAAATGCGCGTAATAGCCTTTCGTAATCTCTGATGTCTCCAATAAAATATCGAATAGCTTTATACTTACTTTCAGGAAATTCCTGATTCATTTGAAATTGTTTTTGTTCGTCGCGGGATAATATAACAAGGCGTTTTACGTTGGGCCATTTATTTAAGATAGTTTTTGTAAGCTGTTTTCCTAAGGATCCTGTGCCTCCTGTTATTAAAATTGATCTGCCGTTTAAATCCATAGCTAAGCTTGTTGAGATTAAGTGATTACGTATCTGTTATATTTATTTACCTATTATTTGTTTTGCTTATTTATTTTTTCAAGAATTTTATACCCAAAATTTCTCGCCGGTGTTTCAAAAAAGCGGTAAACAATATAACTCATTGCAAAAGTACCTAAAATGGATAGCGGTAAAACATACCGAATTTTGAGGCCTGTCAAAACAATGATACTCCACATCATTCCGTGCATTAAGTAAACGGAATAAGAAATTTCTCCTAAAAAAATAAATGGACGTTTAATACTGCGATTTAAGGCGCTAACGTCTAATTTAAAAACACTAAATGCAATTACAAAACAAATGAACGTAAAAACAACTCTTTGATCTGCAATATAGATATTTCTTAAAGGTCCGTTTGAAGGGTAAAAACAGAACGCAAAACACGAAATTAGAAGTATTAATATTATTACAACATCTTTAAAATTTCGATTCTTAAAAAAGTACCCGATTAAGATCCCTCCGAGAAACAAACCTGCTTGGTTAAGCGGATTTTTATAATGTCTATCTTCCATTAAATTTTCTGCCGAATAATTGAAAACAAAAAACGCAAAATAAAAATACAGGCCGAAAATAACCAATGAGATTAGAGAAATACCGACAAGGCCTTTTTTTAAAGCAAAAAATATTATTGGTAACATTAAATAAAAGCTTAGTTCATTGCCGATAGACCACATGCCAAGGGGTGTAAGAGCATCCCATTTTAAGACAGAAAATAAGCCCGTGCCAATCAAAATTTGATCGGCAAATGTGTTTATTGTTCCGAATATTAAAAAAGAAATTATGATCACCAATAACATTAATGGATAGATGCGAAAGAACCGTTTTATAAAAAAATCGCGTAAAAATGGTTTGTCGAATTGGAACTTATGGAAATAAACCAAGTACATGGTTAACCCGCTTAAAACATAAAACATAGAAACACCATATACCCCAAATCTTCCCAATACTTGTGACGCGTCGAAATGACCTAGCGTCCATCCGAAATAATGATAAGCCATAATAGACAATGCACATAAACCTCGAAAGATATCAAGACTTTCGTAACGTTTGATACTATTTTCCATTCGCTATTTTTTTGAAATATATACCCATTGCATAATACCGTTGCGCTCAGTGAAAAATGTTTTGACCTCATCTTCGGAGTATAATTCGACAAGTCCCAACTTTTTAAACCGTTTAAAAGTGTTCTCACTGTAAATGTATTCTAAATCATGGGTTTTCGAAAACAGTGTATCTATATGATAAGATATTTTTTCGTTATATAAATCATGTAACTCTATGAGAATATCACAATTTTTTAAATTACCAATATTTTCCTCATTGAAAAGTTCAATTTCATATCCCTCACAATCACAAATAATCAACGAATGTGATTCGAAATTAAATGTTTTTAAAGTTTCAGGAGAACAGAAATCGCGAAAGGTAATATTCGCAACTCTATTTAGATCGGCCATTTTTTTACTCGCATTCACTGCTTCCGTATTTATATCGTAGGCTATTACATTAG